>JAYVAP010000284.1:0-4820 GCA_043750915.1 Spirosoma sp.
TTCAACCCGGACGTGCCCGCGCGGTGGGCCTATTGCCATGAACACGCACCCGGTAGCCGTAGAAAAACTGGAAGAACTCCTGAGCCAGACGGCCACAAAGCGGTTGCGCTTCGAGGTGGTCATTAACGAACTGCTCGACCAAAAGCTGCTGACCGAAAACCAGCTCGTGATTTGCCCGGAGCGTAACACGGCCTATAATTTCGAGCGCGACGTGCAGGCCATTACCCAGCGGCCGAACGAGGGCCACGAAACGCGCTGGCAGGTGAGCATCCCGCGCGACGGGTTTTATGATACCCTCCCCGAACGACTGTTTCACCAGGCCAGAAAACGAACCAGAGACGAAGACGAATGGGCCGGCATCCGGCAGCAGGAAGACAAACAGGAAACCGAGTCGCGGCATTTCTTTTTGCCTTTCGACAGTGTGTTTAATCACCAGCGGGCAAAAGTTGCCAGGTTCGAGACTCACGCACTGGCGGGCGACGACGACTTGTTACTGACCGAACTGCTTCGGCTGGTGGCGCCAGCTGTGGATATGGCTACCCTCGCGCCGGATCAGAAAATGACCCTCTTCCTGATTATTGTTGGTGCCTGGCAAACGGTGGGTAATCCGGACCGGACGGCGGAGTGCTTCAGCCAGTTTCTGGGCGTGCCGGTGCGGGTGCAGCGGGGTTTGCCAACGGGCACCGGCACAATCGCACCGGAAATGGTGCCAGCCAGCAACTGGCAGCCGGCCGGACTGGGCAGCGGACGGCTGGGGGCCGATTTTGTATTGCCGCAGCCACCCAACAGCGATTGTCCCGGGATGATTTATCTGGCCGTTGGTCCGCTGACCGATGCTCAGCTGAGACACTACCTGCCGGGCAGTACCGGGCTGGTCCATGTTCAGCTGCTGGCCGACTATTTATTGCCCGCTGATGCCGACTGGCAATTAGGCATTATCGCCGATGACAAAGCAGGTGGTTTTCGACTGGATATGGCCGAAACAACCGGGCGGCTGGGCCTGACCACTGCCCTTGCCTGACCTTTTCATCAACCCGTGTTTTCGCCGGGGCTCTCCACTACGACTAACCCCCACAAGCGTACCATCATACCCAACTTTTCCATCCTTCGTCTCTTTTTTTAACCCAAATGGCCCATCGCTATGAAAACGACCGTTATCCTTGCCGTTTTACTATATGTTTTGCTGGCTGTTTTTTGCCTGATTGGCAATGCCGTCCGCCATTCGGCCAGAATGGTGCTCACCAAAAAGCTGCTGCTCTATGCGGTTGGCGTGGTGGCCATTGCCGCTGGTCTGGGTGCGGCCTTTGCCCGGACCGAGTCGCTGGTGCAGGTGTTTTACGGTATCGAAGTGCTGGCCCTGTTGCTGGGCGTGGCGCATCTGCTGCTGGCGCGAAAACTGTTCCGGGACCTGAGCGCGGGCGGTTTCTGGACCGAACTGCTGCTGGCCTTGGCCGTGGGTTTTCTGATGGCGGGGGCTTTCACGGGCTTTTTTCAGGGGTTGCAGCCCGCCAACCGGTTCCTGCCCGCCATCACGCTGGGTTTGCTGCCATTTTTGCTGCCCTTGCTGCTGGTGTATGCCCACAGGGCGTGGACCGCCATTCCACCCAAAATTTACCGCAAATGGTTTTATCCCGTCGACCGGGCGGTGCCGCTCATCGAACTCAATGACACCGTCCGGCTAAACTTCCGCGTGGCCAAAGCCCCCAACGTGCCCGAGCTGGCCGAGTACACGGTCAAAGCCCCCATCGACCGAACGCTGCACGATCTGTTTCACTACATGATTTATTCGCACAACGCCGAAGAAAACCCCGAGCAGCCAATTCTCTACTACGAGCACAACCACGAGGGAAGTTTGCTGGGCTGGATTTTCTATAAACAATCGTGGGGCGGCCTGTCCAAACAGTTTCTGGACCCCGCCCTGAGCCTGACCCGCAGCGGCATAAAACCCAACGACGTGATTATTGCCCGGAGTTTTACCAATGACTGACGGTATACAAATTTCCTAACCACTCTACGAGATGCTGCCCGAACTATCACACTGGCCGGTTAACTGGGCCGACGGCATGAAAATAACCCGTCAGCACCTGCTGGGGAACGACAACGCCTTTCGCGATGCCACGCGCGATGCGGGCGGAATGCTGCTCAGCCCCCTCAACTACGGCCTGCTACCCCCCGCTCCCGGCAAAGACAGCCCGCTCGCGCTTGTTTGCGACGGTCAGGAACTGATCCTGAGCGTATGCCGGGCCGTTACGCCCGGTGGGGCGCGCATTGAACTCGATGCCGCCCAGCCCCCGCTTCGGCTGGCCCTGAGCAATGCCCGCGACGAGTGGGTGCGGCTGGGGCAGTCTGTGGGCTATGCCGTGGTCGATATAAATCCTTTTGAGCCGCAACCCTGGGGCCAGCCCGATCCGGGCGAAGTGCCGTTGCGATACCCGTTTACCACGCCCAACTACCGGCTGGGGGCCGTGCCGCAGGCGGTGCTGGCCGGTGCATTATCGGCGGCTTTTCACCTGCCCGTGGGCCGACTGATGCTGGCCAACGGCCTGTTTAGTTTGGCACCCGACTATTTGCCGCCCTGCCGGATGGTGGGCGTTTTTCCGGCTATGCAGCAGCAGTATCTGGCCATTGGGAGCCGCATGGGCGAAATTGCGGGTTTTGCCACGGCCATTGTGGTGCGTGTGCGGACCAATGCCCGTTCGGGTCAGGCCAATTTGCTGGCCACCACCATTGGCTACCTCGCCGAAGCTACCGTGCGCACCATTGCCGATAACTTAGACGGCTTTCAGTTGCGGGGCAGCTATGAGTCGCCGGTGTTTGTGGCCGAGTTTGGCGCGCGCTTCGCCCGGGCGTTGACGCTCATGGTTAGCAGCACGCCCGACCGCGAGAAAGAAGCGATGTTCAACTATTTCAAAAACTGGTGCGGCATCAGCCCCGTGCAGTTTGAAAACGCCATGCAGGAAGTGCTCGACCTGGAGTATGCCCACGCCGAGTGTCAGCCGGTGCTGTCGGCCATTGTGCGGCTGTGCGACGTGGTCATTGCGCTCTACGGAAAACTGAGTCAGCTGAACTACGTGGAAAAAGACAAAGATGAATTTTTTGTGGATCGCCAGGATGCCCCGGCCGCAAAAAATGGCGGTAAAGGAAGTTTCTGGGGACGATGAAAACGGTTTACAGCCATTGCAAATCATAAAACGACAACGCCACAGCTCATGGGACAACCAGCCGCCCGAGTAGGAGACATGCACGTTTGCCCGATGGTAACACCGGGTTTGCCACCCATACCGCACGTGGGTGGGCCAATTTTACCGCCCGGTGCGCCAACGGTGCTCATTGGTGGAATGCCAGCCGCCTGCGCAGGTGATATGTGCGTGTGCGTTGGCCCGCCCGACAGCATCGTGCTGGGTTCGACTACGGTGCTCATTGGCGGGAAACCGGCCGCCCGAATGGGCGACATAACAGCCCACGGCGGCTCAATCACGGTTGGCTTCCCCACGGTGCTGATTGGTTAGTTATGTTTTTGATTATGAGTAAGTTATAGCTAACAGTCCACCATTGAAAAGTCAGTTTCATGAACGCATCCTTCTTAAAATTTCTGTTGGTTACCCTGGCCGCTGGCGGGGGCATTGGTGCATTAGTCTACGCTGCGAACGGCCGGGGGGCAGCGGGCGGAGCAGGCACCTCGGCCGAGCAGGAGCAGTTGTTTCTGAGCGATGTGCAGCAGGCCGACAGTTTGCATATCAAATTCAAAAAAACCGATCCCATTGAGCAGGCCAGCGCGTTTTCCGACCTGAGGTTCCGGCAGGAAGCCGCCATTGGGCGCATGGAGACGGGCTACAAAGCCGACACCCTGTTTCGGGCACTTACCCAAACCACTGGCCGCAACTACAGCAAACTACTGGGAACAGTGGCGTTGCAGGCCAGCGACCGCGAAACAAAAGCCGAAACGAAGCAACAGCTTACCGACCAAACGGCAACCCTGAAAACCGACATTCAGAGCCTGGAAACGCAATTGATGCTCAAGCAGTCGAGTCTCGAAAGCATGCGGGCCATCAAGGCCGCTCAACCCTGATGATGAACGGATTATAAGTCAAGAAAACCACCCACTTTATGAAGCCGCTGAACCAAACCGAACGAACCCACCGATGGAGCCAGTTTCTGGGTTTTTATGCCATGCTCCTCGTGCTGACAACGGTATGCTGGTGGCTGTCGCTGGCCCTGATTCCCCGGCTCACTACCGGGCAGCAAAACCAGACCATGCAGGAAATGATGGCCTACCGGCGGCAGTTGAAACAACCCGACCAGCTGATGACGACCCTTGAGCAGGGTGCGCCCCTCACCGATGGCTGGCTTCGCACGTTCTATGCCACGGCCAGTGCCCTCGATCAGCAATTTCCCCGGCCCCTGTTCATGGCAACCACCAACAGCTACCGGCAACTGGCGGGCGAATATGAAAATGCCCGGCGGGCGGGCGATGCGGGCCTGCAACTGTTGAATGCCCAAAAAATTCAGTTAGATGCCCGCAAAGCGCAGTTGCTGGCTGCCCTGGCCTCGGCGGGTGCCGAGCTGAAAACGGTGGCAGCGGCTCCCAAAGCGGCCCCTGCTGGTGCCGCACCCGCCAAACCCGCCCCCGCTGCTGTTGCCGGTCCGGTTATCAAAGCAGGGCTGTTTGGGCCGTTTAAGCCACTGCTGATTTCGGGCAGTGGCGAGTTTGGCAAAAGCAACCCCGAAATCAGCATATCGGCGCAGTTTATGATCGTTCATGAACGTCAGGTCGTGCTGGGCGTGTATTTTGAAACGGGTGGCCCCGAGGTCGGTACGCT
>JAYVAP010000285.1:0-3183 GCA_043750915.1 Spirosoma sp.
AGCCACTGAAATCGGCGGGAAAGTGACCGTGGAAAAGCGCGAGTGGATACCGCGCATCGGGGTGCTCGCTGAACCCGGCCGGCAAGAGCACGTTGGCCCCCAAAAACATGGGCCGCCCCCAGAACTCGGTCAGGCGTTTGCTCTGAATCCGGATATGGCGGATAAACTTCGTGTCTTTCGGCTCGTCAATGGCGGGATTTACATTGTCCAGTAGCACCGTAAAAAGCTGTTTTCCCGCAGTAATTCTTATTTTTTGGGGTTTGCTGAACAGGTTGCCGGGGGCGGTTCGCCAGTTTTGGCCCTCGCCCCGATCCATGGGTAGTTTTACCGGGTGCCGGGTTCCATTGGGGCCGTTTTTGACCTGAAACGTTTCGTATTTGTGCCATACCGCCTGCACAAAATAGTCGCCGGGGGGCAGCTCGCGCAGACTGCGTTTGGGATACCCGAACACACCCGCATCAATCACAGCCGCCTGACCCGGCTTCAAACCATTGACATCAATGCCAAATACCTGCGCCGTTTCCACCGCGTCGCTCACTAAGTGGCGTGGCTCGGCGGTGTTGGTTTTGGCCAGCATCAGCAACACCCGCCCGTCGAGGGGCGTTTTGCTTTGTGAAGCCGGAAAAGAAACAGAAAACGTTGGCGGGCCAGCGTTTGGTTGTGCCTGGGCAGCCGTCATAGACAGCCACAATAGTGGTAGGAATCGGTTCATAATCAGCGCAAAAATAAAACGGTTATCTTTCTTCTTTCAGCATGTCTACCACCATCGTCAACTCATCAACGGTTGTTTCGGGGTTGCCGTTGTAGCCCACGGCCCGGTACCGAATCCGCCCGGCGGTGTCGATCACTACTTTGGTGGGAATGCCCTGCACACCGTAGGCCGTAGCTACCCGCTGCTGACTGTCGAGGGGCACCACAAAGGGATACGGGTTTTTATCCAGGAAATTCTGGACGCGTTGCACGGGGCCGCCCTCGCGGGTATTGACAAACAAAAACCGCACAATCGGATCGTTTTGAAACCGCGCCTGGGCCTGCTGCATGGCCGGGAACGACGCAATGCACGGCCCGCACCAGGTAGCCCAGAAATCGAGCACGACGACTTTTCCTTTCAGCACTGCCGACGAGATGTTGCGGCCCTGCAAATCGGTGAGCGAGAAAGCCGGGGCGGGTTCGTTGATGAGCCGCCCGCGCAGGTCATCGCGCAGGTCGGCTTTCAGGTCTGTTTCCAGCGTGGCAACATAGGCATCTGCCTGGGCAAGGCTTTGGCCGGGTTGTTTGGCCAGCCAGTTGCGGAAGGCATCTTTCAGGCGGGGCGTGGCTTTGCCCACCTCAATGGCTGCCTCAATCAGGGGCCGGGCCTCGGCCGCGTGGCCGGTGCGCAGGGCGCAGGCATAATACCGCTCGTTCACACGCGGGTCGCTGTTGTCCACCTCGTCGGGATCAACAAACAGCTGGTAGGCCGCGTAGGCTTCGGCCTGCTTTCCCTGCTGCTCCAAAACGCGGGCGCGGGTGTTCATCAGCTGCCGCTGTCGGGCACGCTTTTCGTCCGGCCAGTTTCCCAACACATCGCCTGGTTTGGGTTGTATTTTCAGCACCGCCACGGCTTTGTTCACCATTTTTTCGGCATCGGGCAAAAAACGTTTCTCTTCGGCCAGTTGAAAGGCCATCGTATTCAGCATCAGCACGTTGATATGCACTGGCGGGAGTGGTTCTACAAAAGCGACCAGCCCCGGGATGTCGTTATTTTTGAAATAACCGTCGGTCATGCCCACCGCCAGCAGGGGCAGGTACGACGAGCCGGGAAACTCGCTGACGAACGCCTGGTAGAGGGCTTTCCGGCGGGTCCAGTCGGGCTGACTGCGAACGGCGGCCGCGCGGTCTTTTTGCACCATTGCGCCCGTGGGGTCCAGCTTTTTCTGGCGTTCGCGCTGGGCATTAGCCTGGGCAAAATCGCCTAAGCTCTCGTAGAGCAGGGCCGCTGCCGTCAGTTCGGCGGCTGTGGGGGCCGATTGTGAGGCTAAGTACGACCCAATAGCCGCTTTCACTTTTGGCCCGTAGCCCGGCTTTTTCTGACGCACCAAAGCCGCTAAATAATCGGACCAGTACAAGGGGCGCAGATCGGGATTATTGGCCAGCTCCTGCTCGTAGAGGGTCACCACTCGGTCTGGGTTTGGCCGCCCACCCGCTTCATACAGGAAGTTGGCCCGGCTGAACACCGATGCCTGCCCGCCCGTGGCGTGGGGCAGCGACTTTCCAGTTGAATCAGTTCCGGCAATAACATACAACAAATTGTTATTCAGATCGATACGCTTAGGTTGCTGGCTGTTTCTGAACAGCAGCATCAGGCCCGCCACGTCTTTTTTAGGCATAACCAGCTTCCCCACAAAGTTGTTGCCCTGCCGCAGCAGGGCCACGGTGGCGGCACGGCTCAGGTGCATGGTTGCCGGTGCCCCATAGCGCACATACCGACCCTCGATGGTGGTGTCGGCAGCGAGGGGCGTGCCCTGTGGCGTATAGGTGAAGGAGACCACCTGTCCAGGTTGGGGCGCAGCGGGCACATAGCGAAACTGGGCCACGGCTATTTGGCTGAAAAGCAGAAAAAAACCAAGTTTACAGGTCATAACGCAGGGACGCGAGCCTTTTTTTATTCTATGCACTCAATTCGGTCGATAAAGACGTAAATCAATTTATGCGAGCCGCTCAATTCAAGAATTCTGTTCCACTTTTCCGAAATAAATTGATGAAAGGCCCGCATTTTCAGGTTGCCAATTTTCAGGTGAATAATACGGGGTGGCGGTACCGTCAGCAGAATTCGGTCTGAGTAGTCGCGATCTTTAGTAACGATTGTAAGGTTGTGCGCCTGCGCATACGCCCACACCTCAGTGTCGGGTGCCGACGGGTTGAAATCGCGTTGGAATAAATAGTCGTCTGTTTGCCAGACAGAAAAATAGTACGGCAGGTTTGTATCGATTAGGTACTTGGCCATGATGAGCTAAGCCGCCAGGGGGTAAACGGTATGTTTGTGATCTGTAAGATTGAGCGCAAATTGCAGGCAGGCATCTAAATCTTCGTTTGTCAGGTCGGGATATTGGTATAGAATTTCCTCCCGGCTGTCACCGGCAAACAAAAACTCCAATATCGTTTTCACCATGATGGCCAGTCCGCGCACGGTTGGTTTACCGT
>JAYVAP010000286.1:0-3118 GCA_043750915.1 Spirosoma sp.
GCTGGGGGTTTCCAAGTCAGACCTGCCCATTGTGTTGCCTAACATTGGCCGCTTCTACAACATCAATGGCGCAGCTAATCCATTGGGAATCATGGCGTAGTTCATAAAGGGCAGCTTAGCCGTCCTGAATCACTTCTAAATTCAAATCAATCAAATACCTTTTTTTAAACCAGTAATGTATCATGAGAAAATTATTATTACTTTTCTTCCTGGCTGTGCAGTGCAGCATGGTCAAGGCCCAGGTCGACTACTCGTTTGGGGCCAGTTCCGGCGCCTATAACCCGCTCTCGGGGGCAACCACGGCACCGCTGACGGCAGCCAACCCCGGCGGCAAATCCCTGAATGACGAGTCCTTCGCCAATAACGTTCCCATCGGGTTTGCCTTTCAGTACAACGGCCAGAACTATACCGCCATTCACCTCAACGCCAACGGATTTGCTTCTTTAGGCGCAACCTTTCAGGCCAGTGCCGCCGACCCCGGCTACGATGCCAACGAACTCCGGGCTGCCACCGGGTTTCGCGGTGCAACCCGCCCCGTGCTGGCACCGTTCTGGGATAACCTCCAGTTTACCAGTCCCAGCGACCTCGCCTACAAAACCGAGGGAAGTACCCCTAACCGCGTGTTTACTGCCCAATGGCAAAACATGATTTGGCAATCCGGATCGGCTGCTATCTCCTTCCAGGTTAAACTCTACGAAGGCTCTAACTTAGTTGAGTTCGTTTATAGAAGGGAAGGCAGTGCGGGTTCCGAACCCAAATCAGCCTCCATCGGCATCACCGCCGAAGCGGGTGCCCAACTCATCGACGATGATCTGGGCAACTACCTCTCGCTGGGAAACCCCGGCACCAGCCCGCCAGCCAGCAGCACCGCCGAGACCGAAACCATAAACGACCGCCCTGCTACCGGACAGGTATACCGCTTCACGCCCACCGCCTGCGCAGCTCCTTCGGGCCTGCGCACGGTCAGCTACACGACCAGTCAGGCCACCCTACAGTGGACAGCCCGGGCCGGCGTATCGGGCTACCAGTATGGCATCAACAACTTGGAGGTGCCCCCCTCCACGACCATCGCCACCAATCAGACATCGGTGAATGTGACCGGGCTGGTGCCCAATCAGCAGTATTTTTTCTATGTGAGAAGTAACTGCGGCTCTCCCTGGCGGATGATTAGTTTCAAAACGCCCAGTTCGGCCACCGTTCCTTATACAGAAGGTTTCGAAACGGCCTTAGACAACGCCCTGCCCCGGAATATGCGCCGGGAAAACCTCAGCAGCGCTTTTGCCGATGTTTTCTGGCAGACTACCAACCTGTTGCCGGCTGCCACAGGCAGCAAATCGGCCGTAAACACCGCCCCGTTTGTGCCCGCCCAAACCTGGCTCTACACGCCGGGCCTGAGTTTAGTGGGCGGCACGGCTTATAAGGTTGGCTTCAAATATGCTACAACCACGGGGACACAGGCACTGGAAGTTCGGTGGGGAACGCAGGTGGGGGCTGCGGCCATGACCAACGGTATCTTCGATGCCCAGGCCATTACCAATACCAGCTACCAAAACAACAGTGCTTCGTTTGTAGCCCCATCGACGGGGACTTACTACGTCGGATTTCTGTATGAGTCGGGCGTTAACAACGGCTTGTTTACACTGGATGATATTTCGATAACGGTCGATACGAACCCCGTTGCCACGGTGAGTGTAGCCAGCGTGTCGGTTAATCCGGCCAGCATCAGCCTGTCGATTGGTCAGACAACCTCATTAACGGCAACGGTGGCACCAGCCAATGCCAGTAATAAAAGCGTAACCTGGTCGTCGGCCAGCCCGAGTGTAGCCACGGTGGATGGGAATGGCCTGGTTACGGCCCTGACCGCCGGCAGTGCCGTTATCACGGTTAAAACCAACGATGGTGATAAGATTGCAACCAGCACCATTACGGTCCCGGTTGCTACACCCACTACGGTGGCAGTAACCGGCGTTGCGGCCAGCCCGGGTAGCGCCAGCGTTGGCATTGGACAAACCATTCAGCTAACCGCTACAGTGGCTCCTGCCAATGCTACAAATAAAAACGTGAGCTGGACATCGGCCAACACCGCCATTGCTACCGTTAACGCGGCTGGTGTGGTAACGGCTATTGCTGCCGGTAACGTCCTTATCACAGCTACTACTACCGACGGAGCCAGAACCGCTACCAGCACTATTACTGTTCCACAAAGTAATACCACGCCACCAGTAGCCGGCACGGGCACCGTCATCCGTGAGTTCTGGAATAACATAAACGGTGCCTCCGTCAGTGATATTCCCCTGACTCAGCCTGCCAGCGGCACCGACGTGCTGACCTCACTGGAAGGCCCCAATGGTTGGGCCGATAACTACGGCACGCGCATTCGGGGATACGTGATTCCTACAACGTCGGGTGCTTATAACTTCTACATTTCTGGCGACGACAACAGCGAGTTGTACCTGAGCACCAACGATAATCCGGCGGGCAAAACGCGCATCGCCTTTATTAACGGCGCGGGCAGTTCGCGCGATTGGACTGTGGAGACGAATCAGAAATCGGCGGTTATCAACTTGGTTGCCGGTCAGAAATACTATGTGGAAATACTCCATAAGGAAGCTTTAGGTGGAGACAACGTAGCCGTGGGCTGGACAGGGCCTGGCATCACCGCCATCACTGTCATTGGCGGTGCTAACATTGCACCCTTCATTATTACGCCCCCACCCGTGGCCGGCACCGGCACCATCATCCGCGAGTTCTGGAATAACGTTACCGGTGGATCCGTTGCTGATATCCCCCTTGCCCAACCCGTTAGCGGCACCGCCGTGCTGACCTCGCTGGAAGGACCCACCGACTGGGCCGATAACTATGGCGACCGAATCCTGGGTTACGTTATTCCAACAACGTCGGGAGCCTATACTTTCTATCTGGCTGGTGATGACAATAGCGAACTATACCTGAGCACCAACGACAATCCGGCGACCAAAACGCGCATCGCTTTTGTCAATGGCTGGACCAATGTGCGCCAGTGGACCAAAGATGCAGGCCAGAAATCAGCCGTAATAAACCTGGTAGCCGGTCAGAAATACTATGTGGAAATACTGCATAAAGAAGGCGGGGGCGGAGA
>JAYVAP010000287.1:0-5498 GCA_043750915.1 Spirosoma sp.
CTACCTGGCCGGGGTTTTCAGCGTTGAATTTTGCCACAATGGCCGGTTCATATTGCCGGAAAAACTCGGGGTCGAAGTTGGCGGAGGGCAGATTTTCCAGCACGTACCGAATGGGTTTCCCGGCTGTGATCCACTGCGCCCAAACGTCCTGCCGCTGCCGGATACCCAGCGTGTTCATGCCCGTAATGGCCTGATCGGTTTGGCGGTAGTTGATGCGCAGGGCAATTTTTCCGGTCGGGTGCTCCCAGTAAAACGTTTGCTCCGAATCGTCGCTGGGTAAGTAAGGAGCCAGATTGCCATAGGTTTGGTACTCAATGTCGAAGAACTTGGCCGAATTAAAAAAAATGCCCGGTTCGTAGGCAGCTGCCTGCCCGGCAACGATGCGGGCCACGGTTTCGCCCATGATGCGGCCCGTATACCAGATTTGCTCCAGCGGTTTGCGGCCCGGCGGGGGCGTTCGGTGCTGCACGCAGTCGCCAATGGCATACACATCGGGGAAGCTGGTTTCCAGCCGTTCGTTAATCAGGATGCCCCGGTCGGTTTCCAGCGATGTATGTTTGAGAAAGTCGATGTTGGGGCCGACACCAATGGCTACGCCCACAAACTGCGCGGGCAGAATTTCGCCGGTTTTGAGCACCACCGCCCCCACCCGTCCGCTGCCGTCGTCCCGAATTTCGGCCAGCTCAACCCCGGTTTGCAGGTCAACGTGGTGCTGCCGGATGTGGCGCGTTACCAGGGCCGATTCTTCGGCGGGCAGCACACTGCTCCAGAAGCTATTTTCCCGCACCAGAAACGTTACGTGAATACCGCGCGACAGCAGCATCTCGCACAGTTCAATCCCAATCAGCCCGCCCCCCACCACCACCGCCTGCCGGATGCCCCGGGTGTCGGCTTCCATCCGGTCGAGGTCGGGTTTGCCATAGAGTCCCTGAACGCCCCGCAGCGACTGCCCCGGCCAACCCGAGAGATTGGGTTTTGAGCCAACCGCCAGAATCAGCACATCGTAGGAAAGTGGCTGATTGCCGGTGTGGGTTAGTATTTTTCTTCCAAAGTCAATATCCGTTACCTCCGTCCGGAGCAATTCAATCCGATTTTTGGCCCAGAACCAGTCTTCGTAAGGCTTGGTGTGTTTAAATTCTAAGTGGCCCATGTACACATACATCAGGGCCGTTCGGGCGTAGAAGTGATCGGTCTCCGCCGAAACGACCGTGATGCGGTCGTTGCCCAGTTTGCGAAGTTCGCGGGCGGCTGTGATGCCGGCAATGCCGTTGCCGAGAATGACGATGTGGCGCATAAAAACGAATTCAAAAAAGCCCCGACAGGCGGCCGCCGAATGGCGTAGGAACTGCCAAATCAACCGGGCCAGTGGATGGCTAAAGTACGGCAATCTGCCGGAAGTAAGCGCATACTTTCTTGATTATTCTTCCCACACAATCACTTCTTCGCGCCCAAACCACGGCTCGTATTGTGTGCCGTAGCGGGCATCAATAACGCTGCGTTTCATTTTCATGGTGGGTGTCATCAGGTTGTTTTCCACTGTCCAGGGTTCTTTCATGACAATCAATTTCCGAACGCGCTCGTAGGAATGTACCCGTTCATTGAGGGCATCGAGGGTTTTCTGAAGCCCCTGCACCACCGTTTGGCGGTCGGCCTGGCGGGCCATTTCCGACAACACGATCAGGGCAATGGGCTGTGGCAACTGCTGACCCGTTACGCATACCTGCTCAATGTGGTTGTTGTCGGCAAAGCCAAACTCGATCTGCGACGGCGCAATATATTCACCTTTGGGGCTTTTATACATCTCTTTCACGCGGCCCGTGATGCGCAGAAATCCGTCGGTGTCTACCTCGCCCACATCGCCGGTATACAGCCAGCCGTCGCGCAGCGTAGCCGCCGTCAGGGCCGGTTCGCGGTAGTAGCCCAGCATGTTCCAGCGGGATTTGGTTTGCACTTCCCCCGTGTCGGGATCGGTCCGGATATCCAGTCCCTCGTTCACGCGGCCAACCGTGCCGTCCTTTATTTTGGTGGCGGGCATCATTGACACCGCGCCGAGGTTTTCGGTCATGCCATACGCTTCCTGAATGCGGATGTCCAGCCGCCGAAACCACTGAATAAGCGTGATGGGCATGGGCGCAGCTCCGGTAATGATAAGCTGCGCATCGTTCAGGCCCAGACCCTGCCGGATTTTGCGCTTCACTAAGCCCGACAGAATGGGAATGCGCAGGAGGGTGTCTAATTTTTTCTGGGGCATCTTGGCCAGAATACCCAGCTGAAATTTCGTCCAGATACGCGGCACGGCCAGAAAGTGCGTGGGGCGGGCCACGGCTAAGTTTTTGGCAAACGTCTCCAGCGATTCGGCAAAATAAATGGTTCCGCCCGTGGCTACCCCCGTAGCTTCCACCACGTTCCGCTCAGCAATATGGCACAGGGGCAGGTAGGAAAAAAAACGGGGCTGGGCAATGTTGTAGCGCATCTGGTCGCGCGTTTTTTGCATCACGCTGGCCACTGCGTCATACGTGATCATGACACCTTTGGGGTTGCCGGTGGTGCCCGACGTGTAAATAATGGTGAACAAATCAGCCATATCCGGCAACGGACTGTCGGTCAGGGGCGGGTTGGCCGCCAGCACCTCGTTCCACGGCATGGCATCGGCATCCATGGTGGGCAACGCGGGTGCATAGGCCGGGAAAGCAATTTTATGAACGCCTGCCGGAACACCCGTTTTCATGCTATCCCAGCCATCTAATTTACCCACAAACAGCACCCGGCATTCGCTGTGCGCCATCACCTGCCCAAGTTGCGGACCCGTGAGCGTTGGATAAAACGGCACCGACACGTGCCCGCTCATCAGAATGGCCAGGTCGGCAATGATCCAGTGGGCGCAGTTTTTAGATACCAGCCCGATGTTACTTTTTGGCGGCAACCCCAGGGTGTTGAGGTAAGCCGCCACCCGGCGGACCTGCTGCCCGGCTTCGGCCCAGGTGAAGTCGATGAAGGTATCGCCAACGGGCTGCCGCAGAAAAATACGGTCTGGCTGCTGCTGTTCCCATTTATAAAAAAAACCAATGAGCGTATCTAATGGCTGATCGTTGCGGAGGGTTTCCATGGCGGCACGGGTAGGGTTAAGAATTATGGATTTATAGCGAAAAAACAATACGATACGCAGCGAAATATACGTACTATCCGGCCAATCACTCAAAAACACCCAGTTTTTCCATATTCTTCAACAGACAAAAAACAGTTGTGCCCCTTCTGCTCCACTGCCCAAACTTATTTTCGCTTCCGTTTCTTCCGCCATTCACCCACATCAGCCGTGAGGTTTTCGAGGTAAAACGACGGGCCAATTGAGAGGTATAAACCGGTATAATTAATCTGGCTGATGGGTACGTCTTTCTTGAGAATGAACCGATAGCCGGTTAGCACGTTGAAGCCGAACCAATGAAGCGGTTTGAACCAGCGCAGGGCCGGAAACTGATACGATGCCGATAAACCAACCCCGGCGGGCACAAAAACACCCCGCGCCACTTCGTTATCAGTCAATTGGCCGGTGGTGCGTTCGTAGCGGGAATGGCCGTAGCCCAGCTCAAGTGGCAAGCTGATTTCAATGGCTTTTTTGCGGTATAAAAACGGCTCAAAAAAAGCCGTTACTATCCGCAGCCGACGCGTAAGTCCTTCTGATGTGTTTGGCAGCAGGCCCGGCCGGTTCAGGGTCTGATTAACAAAATAAAATCCTAAGCCCGCTTTGAAGGCCGCCCGCATTTCGCCCGAAGTACGCTGGCGCGGGTGGCGCATCGGAAAAAGAAACCCCGCCCGAAGTCCGTAAATGCTTACCGGAATCCGTCGGCCGCTTTCATTGCGGGTGTCGTTGAAAAAGAAAAAACGCTGATCGGTAGACCCCGTAAACGTGAGTGAGACTGGCCGGGCAGCAGGCATCCGGGCCGTATCGGGCAACGAAATTGTGGTGCATAGTGGCTGGGTGGCGATAACAACTGCTGCGCCGGTTTGAGCCAGCGCAACCAAACCGCTGCCCGCCCAAAGCACGGCCAGTATCAATAAATGTCCCAAACGGCCCATAGTTTTCAGTATGTTGGCAACAATACAACCGGGAAGTTTGCCAATAGTTACCGGGCGGGATTGAACCGCCACCCTGAAACCCTATTTTTGTCCCTTGTCCAGCCCGCCAAAACAAGTCTGCCCGCTATGCTCATTGCCCCGCCCCCCTGGACCCTAACCGGCAACGCTATCCTGCTGGTTGCCCACTTTCCCCAGGCGTTCGTGCAGGCGCAGGGATTTCTGGCTCCCTACCAGCAGCAAGCCTGGCGCGGCTGGATCGGCACCGTCATGCTGGTCAACTATGCCCACTCACCCGTGGGGCCGTATCAGGAACTGCTGTTTATGCCGGGCCTGTTTCGGTTTGGCCAGACAACCAGTTTTTCCATTTCCAAAATTTACGTGTCCAGCATGGAGAGCGTCTGGAACGGTCGGCAAAACTGGGGAATTCCCAAAGAACTGGCCGATTTTTCGTTCGTGACCAACGCCGATGGTGGCCAGACCGTTTCCGTATGCTGCGCCGGGCAACCCGTGCTGTCGGTGCAAACCCGTTCCCGTGGCTTCCGGTTCCCAATCACCACCCGGCTGGTGCCGGGCTTCCGGGTAATGCAGAAACAACTGACCGACAATGGATTACTGCCCGACTCCTCATCCGGTCTGCTGCTTACCCGCCCATCGGCGGCAGGATCGGCCCGGCTGGCTACGCTCACCGACCTGCGCGTGAACCCAACGCTGTTTCCCGATCTGAGCGTGATAAAACCGTTGGTGGTGCTGTCGGTTGAGAATTTTCGGATGACCTTTCCGCCACCCGAATCCTGCTGATTTCCGGTAGCTTTTGAGCATAGATCTTTCCGGGCTAACGACCTGAACGGCGCATCAGTAGAACACCGGCGGGCGGGTGCTTTGTGGAATCACACAGCCGTTACGCTAAACCTTGACCCGGAAACCTTACGCTGCCTTCACCGCCGAAGAGCTTGCTCTCGACGACCTCTTTGTCCGTTGGGTACAACACCCGGCCGACGACGAAGTGGCCGCACACTGGCAACGCTGGCTCAGCAGCAATCCTGGCTGTATGGACACTGTTGAAACAGCCCGCGAACTGGTTGGGGCAGCATCGCGGCCCGGCAGCCCGGTACTCTCGGGAGAGGATGCCGCGTCGGTATGGGTACGCATCCGCGAGTCGCTCCAGATGCGGGAAGACGTTCGTCCGCTACAGGCTGCCGTGCGGACGGTGGTGGGCTGGTGGTATTTTTTTTGGACGGTAGCCGCTGCCGGTGCGCTCATTCTGCTGATTGGCTGGGCCGTTTGGATACAGTATGGCCCCGGTCAGTCGGTTCGGACCATCAGCACCCGGGCTGGGCAAACACGCGTTGTTCGGCTGCCCGACAACTCAACCGTTATGCTGCACGCCAACAGTTCGGTTCGCTACGCCCCCCGCTGGTACGACA
>JAYVAP010000288.1:0-2367 GCA_043750915.1 Spirosoma sp.
TTCGTAAACCAAAATGCGCCGTTGGTTCCCATCTGCACCGGGTCCCAGGCACCACCCGACTCGGTGAGCAGCGGGGAGAAATAATCGTTTCGGCGGGCAAACGGCATTGATTTCGACCCTGGATAGACGTTGAACACGTTGTTGCCGCCAACCGTAAGCCGGACACCTAAACTTGCCTGATAACTCAGCGATAAATCGGTTGTCAAACGCGGCTTATAAACATCGTAGGCAATCAGCCCTTTCTGACTGAAATTGTCTTCATATACATTGAAATTGGCCAACGTCATTTGCCCAAACCGGACAAATCGAACCAACATATTTAACCGTTTTACGGTATAATCGGCGGTCAGGGTTAGTTTGGAAGGTGGTGCCGAAGCCTGCACAAACCGCCGTTCGCGTTCGTCAAAATACGTATCTTCCTTGCCTTTCAGCCGGTCGTTCGTATAGACTTTGTCAATGCTCACGCGGCTAAAATTAGCAGTCAGCGTAGTTGTCAATCGCCCTGCACCCACCACCGCACCATGTTGCAGCACCACGTCGAGACCCCGCGTTGAGGTTGAGATGGCGTTAGTAAAAAACTGGGCGCGTCCCACTCGCAGGGCTGTCAGGTCGGTACCAATAGTGGGGTCGCTGTCGGTGAATGCACCTGTTAGCACAATTCGGTCGCGGATGCGCACAAAATAGGCATCGGCGGTTAGTTTCAGCGTGGGTGTCAGATGGGTGGTGATTCCCAAGCTACCATTCACCGATGTTTCCTCTTTGAGCGGAGCAATGCCCAATTTTTGGGTAACGGGGCTGTTGTTACGGGCCAAAAGCACTTCAACAGGTTTGCCTTCGATGAAGTTGGTTATCGTTTGGTTAAAATTGATCTGGGCCAGCGAGGGCGCGCGGAAACCTGTGCTTAGGGTACCCCGCAACAGAAAATTATCGGTTACTTTCAGGCGGCTTGTCAGCTTGCCGTTGAGGGTTGCACCAAAGTCGCTGTAGTACTCAAACCGACCGGCTGTCCCGATCATAAACGAGTTGGTAATGTCGGTTTCAATGTCAGCATAAACGCCAACATTAGAGCGGGTGTTATTGGTAGCATCGCCCGGCTGAAAACCCGGAAACCCCTGACTACCACCGGCCTTAGCCGGATTGTAGTTTTTGTAGGAAGCTTCTTCGCCCGCAAAAATCTGGTAGTTATCCACCCGGAACTCCGCCCCAATAGCCACATTGACGCTTTGCTGAAAATCGCGGGAGATGTGCAACCCGGTCACGTTTTGCCAAAGTTGAAACCCGCCTGCATCAAAAGTCGTTGGCGACCGTTCGCCGACCGAAGCATTCAGGGTGTTCTCAACGCCATACTGAAACCGGTTACTGCCAAAGGTATTGCTTACGTCCACATTCCACTTTTTCCACTCCCCGCGTAGCCCGGCGGTGAGGGCAATGTCGGCAATGTTGCTGGTAATGAGCGGGTCGAAACCATTCGGATAAATGGACTTGATGTTGCGGTCGCTGTCGGCAGCGCGGCTCCAGGCATAGGCTTCTCCCCGGCGCATCGAAACGCCCCCAAAGGCATAAAACTGGGTATTTTCTGAAACAGGAGCTTCGGCATTGGCCCAAAGTGAAAGATTCCTGATTTGGGCATCGCCATATTGATTCCGAACAACATCTGGCCCCACATTGGCCCGTTGCGTGTGGTTGCGTCCGTTATAATCGGCGGTCAGGTTCAGCACCCCCTCGCGACCAAGCCGAATGCCATAGTTGGCGTTGAGGTTCAGATTCCCCCCATCAAACAACTGTTCATCGAAGCGATAACTGGCCTTATGAGCACCGTAATGGGCATTAACGGTAAATTCGTCGGTGGTTTTTTTGAGGACAATGTTAATGACCCCCGCAATGGCATCGGAGCCGTATTGAGCCGCTGCCCCATCGCGCAGCACCTCAATTCGTTCGATGGCCGCAATCGGAATCGTGTTGAGGTCGGTGCCGGTGTTGCCCCGTCCGCGAGTGCCAAACAAATTAACGAGGGCCGACTGATGGCGACGTTTGCCGTTGATAAGCACCAGCGTTTGGTCGGGGCCGAGGCCGCGCAACGAGGCCGGGTCCACATGGTCGGCCCCGTCGGAGCCGGTTTGCCGGTTGGCATTATAGGCAGGGGCAATATACTGCATGGCCTGCCCCAAATCGACCTGAGCAATTTTGGGCATAATATCGCGCAGGCTAATAAGGTCAATCGGGGCGGGTGTATCCATCACCGACCGGCTCAGATTTCGGGAGCCAACAATGGTTACTTCTTTTAGGCTGTGTTGCGCCCCTGATAACCGGACGGTTATCAGGCTCATCCGGTTCTCCGTCCGAACCATTGTTGGGCGGTCAAGGGCA
>JAYVAP010000289.1:0-4533 GCA_043750915.1 Spirosoma sp.
TTTTTGCAGTCGGGCATGGTGGCCATGGATCCGCACACGGGCTACATTCGGGCGTGGGTGGGCGGGCTGGACTATGATTATTTCAAGTATGACCACGTGAAGCAGGGCCGACGGCAGCCCGGTTCAACGTTCAAGCCATTTGTGTATACGGCCGCCATCGACGATACGCTCATTAACCTCAGCCCCTGCGATCGGATGCAGGACCGGCCCTTCCGCAAAGAATACCGCGAAAACGGCGAAGATAAAATGTGGGAACCGCGCAACTCCACCGGCTACTACTCCTACAATAACCTGACCCTGCGCCGGGCCATGGCCCGCTCGGTAAACTCCATTACGGCCAAACTGACCGACGAAGTAGGGCCCGAACGGGTAGCCGAATACGCGCATCGAATGGGCATAAAAAGTCGGCTCGATGCGGTGCCGTCTATCGGCTTAGGTTCGTCGGATGTGTCGCTCTATGAGCTGGTGGGTGCCTATTGCACGTTTATGAACGATGGTGAAGCCATTGAACCGCTAATTGTGCAGCGTATTGAAGACCGCGAGGGCAATACGCTCGAAACGTTTACGCCGAAAAAACAACGCGCCATCAGCGAAGAAACGGCTTTTCTGATGCGCTATATGCTTCAGGGCGGTTTGCAGGAACCCGGTGGTACCTCGCAGAATTTGTGGTCGTACGATCTCTTTAAAAATCACAACGAAATGGGGGCCAAAACCGGCACAACGTCCAACAACTCCGACGGCTGGTTTGTGGGCTTGTCCAACAACTTAGTGGTGGGTGCGTGGGTGGGGGGCGACGACCGCAGCATCCACTTCCGCTCGACAGACCTGGGCGAAGGAGCCAAAACAGCACTGCCTTTGGTGGGGCGTTTTCTGGAGAAAGTCTACGCCGACCCGAAGTTCAAAAGCCTGCAGGGACCGTTTCCCAAACCCACGTTTCCTGTTCTCAAAGAATACATGAACTGCGGCTATTCGGGGGGCGATGAAGAAAGCAGCCCCGAATCGGACTCGACCGACACGGCGGGTGCAGTGGGCGACTCGGCGGTAGCTCCGCCGGTGGAGTCCCCGGCGACCCCCGTTGCCCCGGTCGACACAGCGGGAACGCCCTAAAAAGAGCGGGGTTTAACCCATAAAAGAGGGGATGAATTGGGGCTTATTCCCAACTCATCCCCTCTTTTTTAGCCAGAATCTTCGTTGGTGCCGTTGGGGCAAAACCTATTTTCCGGTGGCCTCTTTGATGGCGGCTGTCTCGGCCGGGTCATAGGGCGTTTCGTCCTGTTTGAAAACCTCGTGGAACCAGATGGCTGGTTCCCGCCCGTCGATATAGGGTTTCTGCCAGCTGTCCCAGGGCAAAAACGTTTGGCTTTTGCCCGCCACAAAACCCCAGTTTATCATGCCCACTTTGGCTCTTTTGGCAACGGGCAATTGCGTCTGAAACTTACTGTCGACACCCCGCGCCATGTATTCTGTGCAGATGACTGGGCGGCCCATTTTCTGCAACCCCGGAATGAGTTTGGCCAGCACCTCAGCCGATGAATACTGGTGAAACGTGATAATATCGGAGTTTTCGATCTGTGCCTTTTCCATGGGCGACCACTTAGCCGGGTTGCTCCAGTCGTTGCCCATCCAAACGCCCGACGTGAGCGGCTGGGTAGCACCAGCGGCCCGCACCCAGCCAAATACCTGGGGCAGCAGGTTGGTGATAATCGCAATTTTTCGGTCTTTGGGCAGCTCCGTTTTGAGGGTGTGGTTCTGGCCGTAGCTGTTATCGTTGGTGTTGTCGGGCTCGTTCCAGACATCCCAGGCCAGGATGCGCCGGTCGTTTTTGAACGTGCCGACAACACCTTTCACGTAGGTTTCCAGGCGCGGGTACTGCGAGACATCGCTGAGTGCATCGGCACCGGGGCTTTGCAGCCAGCCCGAGTTATGAATACCCGGCGTGGGTTCGCGCTGTTTGCCCAGTTTGGGGTGGGGGTCCCAGCAGGAGTCGAACAGCACGAGCATGGGCCGGATTTTGTGTTTGGCGCAGATGCTCAGAAATTCGTTAAGCCGTTTGGTGAATCCCGTAGCGTCCTGCCAGAGCAGATCGTGCAAAAATACGCGCATCGTGTTCATCCCTAAACTTTCGGCCAGGGCCAGCTCCCGGTCAATGGTTTTTGGGTCGAAACTGTCGGCCTGAAACATGGCCAGTTCGTTGATGGCGTTGGCCGGCACATAGTTGGACCCGACCAGAAACGGCTCTTTGGCATACCAGGCATTGGCTTTTGTGGCGGGCCATCGGCCGGGGCCATCGCCGGAACCGGTTACGTTGGTGGGCTGCGCCAGCGCGAGGGTAGAAAGCAGCAGCAGGACTGAAAATGAAAGGGACTTCATCAGGAGTTGATCGGGGTTAATGGGTGTAAAGGAAAATAGCGTCGAAATTGGGATGCCCGACAGCTTATTTTTTTTTGATATATCTACCGAACCACCCGGAATCGGTATTCCGTCGTTTGTTGGTAGGTTTGACCGGGTTTCAGAATTGTGGTGGGGTAGGTGGGGTGGTTGGGCGAGTCGGGGTAATGCTGGGCTTCGAGGGCGAAGGCTTCGCGCTGGCCCAGGGCTTTGCCGTATTTGCCGGGGTCAGCTCCTTTAAAGAAATTGCCGCTGTAGAACTGGAGAGCCGGTTCGGTGGTGAGCACGTCCATTTGAATGCCCGACTTGTCGCCCGTGATTTGGGCAACTTTGGTCAGGGAGGCTGCTCCTGCCGACGCTCGTTTGTTGAGCACCCAGTTGTGGTCGTAGCCCCCGCCAAAGGTGAGCTGCTCATTTTTTTCGTTCACCCGCGCCCCAATGGCCGTAGGTTTCCGAAAGTCGAACGGTGTGTTGGCTACCGGCACCGGCTCGCCCTGCGGAATAAGCCCCTTGTTGACCAGCGAATACCGGTCGGCATCGATCATCAGCACGTGGTTATTGATGGTGCCGCTGGTTTCGCCGTTGAGGTTGAAAAAACCGTGGCTCGTTGGGTTGTAGGGTGTGGGGGCGGTGGTGGTTGCTAAATAAGCGATTTTCAGGCCCATATCGTCGGTGAGCGCGTAGGTCACTTTGGTGGTTACGGTGCCGGGAAAGCCGCCTTCTCCGTCGGGCGACCGGTAAGTTAGTTCAAGGGTTCGCTCATTTATTGGTTTCGCGGTCCAGATGCGGTTATGAAAACCGTCTGGCCCGCTGTGCAGCGTGTTTCCATGGTTGTTGAGTTGGGTCTGGTAGGTTTTGCCATCGAGGGTAAACCGCCCCTGGGCAATGCGGTTGCCAAAACGCCCCACAATGGGTCCGTAGAAGGGTTCGCTGGCTTTCTGGTAGGCGGCCACCGTTGGGAAGCCGGGCACGACATCGGTTGGCTGGCCGGTTTTATCGGGCACCAGTAACCCCACAATCCGGGCACCGTAGTTGGTGATGGCAACCCGCATTGTTTTGTTTTTGAGGATGAACAGCTCCGCTTTTTTGCCGTTCACGTTGCCCCCAAAAGAAGCGGGATCGGGGAGTTTTGCCACAGAGGTTATGGATGTGGGGCCACCACTGACCATTTTTTCGGCCGCAATGACCATGGAGTCGGTGGCTCGTTGTTCGGTTTTGTTGGTTGGCTGGCAGCCGGTCAGGCTGAATAAGGCGGCAGCGGCCGGCAAGAGGAAGTGGCGCATAAGAGGTTGGTTGGGGGAGAATAAACAGCCGCCGGGCCGCGAGCAGAACCACACACAGCGGCACACAGCGCAATGCTTTTCAACTAAAGCACAAAACGCGCTCGTTTACCCCTACCGATCAGCTTTCCACCTTTCTGGCACCGGCCTGATTCAGCAGGTTGGTGGCACGGGTGCTTTCGCTGGCCGATTGGGCGTAAACCGTTACAAAAGCCCCGTTTTCAACCGCCGTGTCGGGTTCTTCCTGACAAGATTCGGCTGCTCCAGCCCGTCCAAAGAGGGAAAAAAGAAAGTGGCCCGTACTGTTTTTCTCCTCGACAGATTCGGTTTGGGTCGACAGCTTGAGGGCCTCGCGGGCAAAGCCGTCGGCCAGCAGCAGCTGAACCGCCTGCTGCGCTTCGGCTATGTTATCGAAAAAGCCAATTACGGGCGGGTGAGACTGAGACTGTGCCATACGATAAATTTTCATTGAGTTGTGCAAAAATACGGACCTGGTCCCGCTTCGGGCTATGATATCCGTCAGCCGGTGGTATGACCGTTTCCGGGCCGGGCGGGCCGAACCACGCGCCGGTTGCAAAATCTGCCCCAATGACGCGCATAAATCCATAAAATGCCCCAAAATGCCGGGTAGTGCGGATAATGCCGTAAACCATCATACCCGGGGGTGACATTCGTCATTGTCAGCCGGTTGGGAAGTAATCATCTTTGTGAAACCAATCACTCGCTACTTCACCTGTTTTAACCGATGAATCCTTCCAGATCAACCATTTACATAGCCGATGACGATGCCGATGACCGTTATTTTATTCGGCAGGCACTCCAAACGGTCGATCCCTCATTGACCATTGTTGAAGCCGAAGATGGC
>JAYVAP010000290.1:0-3257 GCA_043750915.1 Spirosoma sp.
ACACTTCGGCCAGCAATATATTGCTCAACAAGTGGGGGTGAGCCAGTCTACCATCTGCCGGGAACTGGCTAAACATCAACACCAGTACCCTCAGCAAGACTATCAGGCTCAACAGGCTCAACAACGGGCCAGCCAGGCCATAAAGCGAACGCCCTATAAACTTAAGGGAGGACTCCTTGATACGGTCATCAGCCGTTTACGCGACCGATTATCACCCGAGCAAATATGCGGTGAACTCGAGCTAAATAACAGAAAACTTACATTATATCATGAAACAATCTATCGATACATCTACCAACACAAGCAAAATTTAAACGGACAACTTGTTGACCATGAGAATCTTACCCAATATCTTCGTGTTCGTCACCGTAAAAAGTACAAAGATCGTGGTAAGCCTGCCAAACGGGAAATCATGGCTTCGGCCACCCGGCCCCAATCGGGTCAGCATTGACCTGAGGCCACCCATCGTCAATACCAATACTGAACTGGGCCATTGGGAAGCTGACACGGTCATTGGTAAAGGTCATGATGGGGTGCTGTTGACATTAGTCGAGCGACGTACTAAGTACGTGTTGATTATCAAGTTAGCATCCAAACATGCTCGTGCTTTAGCCAGGGCTGCGGTCAAAGTTCTACGCAAGTGTAATCTTCCTGTCAAGACGATTACATTTGATAACGCGGGGCCGCCCGTGCGGCCTTGAGTTTGCCCACCATGAATACATTGCCAGGCAACTCAAGGCGGCACGGGCCGCCCCGCACCACTTATTTTGCTCATCCCTATCATAGTTGGGAGCGAGCGGGGCCGCCCGTGCGGCCTCAACGAGAATACCAATGGACTGGTCCGCCAGTACATTCCTAAATCCAGTCCGATTAGTATTGTCCGACATGTAGACGTATCCGCACCGGCGGCCCGGTTGGATACAAGATCAACTTAATCACCGACCCCGTAAAAGCTTAGGCTATCTAACCCCGGCTCAGTTCGCCAAAAACGAACTTTATGCATTGGAAAAGTGAATCTGCGTTTTATTTTAGAGGTAAACAGCTGATTGTCAGAATCTTGTTCCTGATAATAAATCCGTCAAACTAAGCTGTTAGAGCATTAGTATTTAAAAATTACTCCCTAATAATTGTAGTTAAGCTACTAAATTATTTCTATAAAAAACGTGAATACGGGATTAGATTCAAGGGTCTGAAAGCACAATAGGGGCAACAGGGCTAAATTTGTGGTGTCTAAGCCAACAAACAAACCCCGCACCCCTATGCACTCGCAAATTTCTGAAGAAAATCGGACCGCCGACGCGGCTCATTGAAGTCTTCATTTCCGTCGATGATTTCATCATTCTCTTTGATGAGTGGTTAACCAGCCGTGCCTTGACACCCGCTCGTAAACCAACCCGGCAACCCGAGTTAAGTACCAGTGAGATCATCACTATATTGGTCTATTACCACCATTCAGGCTACAAAAACTTCCAATACTATTACCAGCGTTTAGTCGAACCCCAGATGCGTACCTACTTTCCTGATCTGGTCAGCTACCAGCGATTCATCGACCTGCTGCCCCGCCAGGTAGCCACGCTCCATGTGTTCACTAAATACTTGTGCCTGCTGGGCAAGCGTACTGGCTGTTATTTCGCTGACAGCAAGAAACTACCTGTCTTTGGATGACAAACTGCGGTTGAAGAAACGGTCGGTCGGCCGCTGCCGCCTTAATTGAATCAGTGAACGACATCTTAATGAGTGTGATGGATGTGGATCACACCCGCCACCGCTCACCCCTCAACGCGCTTGTTCACACGATGGCAGGCTTGACAGCCTACCATTTCTATGAGACTAAGCCATCAGTTTTCGTCAAACCTGTCCAAGTCTAATCCCGTATTCACGTAAGTATTATTATTTTTGCCTATCCCGTTGCCTGAGCTGCCATCCGAATGCGCCTTGTCTACTTACTTATGCTCTTGCCGGTTACCCTTTTTGCCCAACCTAAAGGCTGGCAGGAACTGACCATTTCAGATGGTTTGTCGCAGGGAATGATTTTTGATGTCAAGCAAGATAAGGATGGGTTTATCTGGGCGGCTACCAAAGATGGATTGAATCGCTACGACGGGCACAATTTTACCGTTTATACGCACGACCCTTATAATGAATACAGCATTTCGGATAATGCCTGTTCGGCCCTGCTGGTCGATAGCCAGGGTCGATTGTGGGTGGGGACACTCACCCAAGGGCTAAATCTGTTCGATAGCCGAACCCAGCGATTTTACCATATCGACATCAGCGATCAGGATCTACCCAACGCGGGTAGTTACGAAATTCGGCTACTGGCCGAAGACCCCGACGGAAACATCTGGGTAAGTACCGACCAGAACCGGCTATTCAGAATACGCCTGCCCGATGCCCTAAAAACGGGCTTCCCGGATAGTGCCCAATTTACGACCCAGGTTCAAACCAGGCGCATCCTGCTGCCGTATGTCAACGCGAACGGAGAGGTCCATCAGTTTAGCTTTCAGTCGGACGGTACGGCGACCGTGGGGAGGAACTATGGCCAGTTTGCCTTCAACTGGCGGCAAGTGTCCACAGCCCGACCCGTCGACCACCCCTCTAATCGGTTGTCTGTGCTTTCAATCGTTACTGACGGCCCTCAATCAGGCTATTGGTTCTCGGCCCCCCCTGGATATATTCATTGTTGGTACCGGGGTAAACACAAGGTTATTCGGTTACCGAAGAATAGCCCGCCAAATTTGTTCCCGCGATTTATCGGTCCGAACACCATAGCGGTGGCTACGACCGACTACCTCTGGCTAATGTCGCCCGCCGAGCTACTGGCTCAGGACAGCCTGACGGCGCGAAATGCGGTGGCAACCGTACCCCCCAATATAACCACCCTGCGAACCCTCGTTAAAGACCAGACCGGTATGCTCTGGATCGGTACGAATGGGTATGGCCTTCGAACCTTCAACCCGAAAATCAGGCAGTTCCGGAATTACCTGCCCAATACATCCATCAACTACCTGTACCAGGATCGGCAGCAACGACTATACGCCCTTGATTATAATCGCTACCGACAGTTGGATCAACCCCTCAATCGAACCGGCCCATTTATGGATGTACATCAGCATGAACAGCGGTATCTGATGCAGGACCGTCAGGGTGGTTTCTGGGTGGCCTACCATAACCTGGCAACGGACCAGCATCATCTGTACGCGTATTCGAGCGATCGAAAAGTCAAAAAAATATATTCCTTGCCCGCCGGTACTGGT
>JAYVAP010000291.1:0-2160 GCA_043750915.1 Spirosoma sp.
TCGGGAAGACTGGCAGGCCTGGAAATTGAACGGGATAAAACCTTACTTTTTCACGCTTTGGCTGAAGCCGCTCCGTAAACTCCGGCAATATGTAAGCAAGCCCCCGGATGTCACAGACCAGAAGTTACAATAAGTTAGAAGCCGTTGAATCAATTTTTTATTGAAAAACAGGATAAACCAGTGATTTTTACGGCAACGCTAATAGCCACACTAATCCATCATCAACCAAAACGGTCTTACGGCCTGGATATTGCGTAGCCGCAACTTGCCGGAAAAAGCCCGTCGGCTTGCCATTCTACTAAACTCTTAACCCCATGAATGTTGAACTTTTTATAGCATATCTACAGCATAAGCTTCAGGATGACCTCTTTACCCTGGGTCTTTATCAGTGCATATTATCCTTTCTGGTGGCCTGTTTCGTGGCGGTAGTGGCTATTCCGGTTATTATCAAAATTTCGGAACTCAAATCGCTCATGGAAAAACCCGGCGAGCGCCGGTCACACACCACACCCACGCCCACCTTTGGCGGCATTGCCATCTATGCCGCCATTCTGATTGCCTACTTTTTGTGGCCCAGCATCGATCAGGTCGATATTTTTCGGACCAATCTGTCAATTGCCGGCATGACCATTCTGTTCTTCATCGGCATCAAAGACGATTTAGTTGGCATCGACCCCAACAAAAAGATTCTGTTTCAGGTGTTGGCGGCCATGATCCTGATTTTCTTCGGCGACCTGCGCGTCGATTACCTATACGGTATTTTGGGCTTCCACCACATTGAAGAGGTCATCAGTATTTTGCTGACGTGTTTTATTTTCATTGCCCTCACCAATGCCATCA
Organism: Spirosoma sp.; assembly: GCA_043750915.1. GTDB lineage: Bacteria > Bacteroidota > Bacteroidia > Cytophagales > Spirosomataceae > Spirosoma. The sequence goes on from JAYVAP010000291.1 coordinate 841, forward strand.
ACCTCATCGACGGTATCGACGGGCTGGCGGGTGGCATTGCCACCATTGCCAGTGCCACCTTTGGCGGCTGGTTTCTGATGACCAACCACTTCACCATGGCCTGTCTGGCCTTTACCCTGGCCGGGGCACTGGTGGGCTTTCTGCGGTTCAACTTCTCCAAAACGAGCAAAATTTTCATGGGCAACACCGGTTCACTCATTATTGGCTTTATGCTGGCGTTTTTCGCCGTTCGGTTCGTGAACCTCAACGCATCATTTCGCTACGACCCGACGGCTTTTTTCAACGCCCCCATCATTGCCATCGTCATCCTGATTATTCCAATTTTCGATACGCTGCGGGTGTTCTTAGTCAGAATTCTGGCCGGTCGCTCGCCTTTTTCAGCCGACCGCAATCACATGCACCACATCCTGCTCGACAATGGCCTGTCGCACATTGAAGCCACATCTGTTTTGTGCAGCATTTCGCTGGCCAACACGGTGTTGTTTTTCCTCCTGCACCGCAACGTCTCCAACACCACTTCCTTACTGATTCTGATCGGCATTTTTGGGTTCTACATGATTGTGAGTTTCCTGCTGAAAATGCGGATCATGTACGTGTCAACGCATCCACGCCGACGCAAAGCGGTACTGCGCCGGGAGTTACAGAGCGGCATCTTTGGCCGGCGGTTAGTGGATTATTTGTAGTGTAGGGGGCAACGGGTTTACTGAGGCTAACAAGGTCTTAGTAAGTCAAATTGGGAATTGATGATACAATGTCGTTTGGTCAAGGATCAAAGCCTTTTGTAGGTCTGATAATATCTTTTCGGCGGTTTATGTTTACGCGCATTAGCGCGGTTGGGCCTAAGTATTTCTCGCGTATTTGCGATAAACTCATCAAAGACCTGAAGGGCCTGGCTAAATTTCTTTCGGATGAACGAAGGCATCAATAGCTGTTGTAAGATGGATAGATACTACGGCTGTCCGGTTGATTTTCTGTCGGACCGCACAGGCGGCCCTGCGCCGATGCGGCTGTGTGTGCGGCCGCTTTGGTCAGCCCTGATACTCAGCCCCGACACGCTCTTCAATGGGGAAAGCATAGATGCGGCAAAGTGCCAGGGCGAATAGTTTGCCATAAAAGTCCTGTCGTATACGGGCCTGCGCATTGGTATCTCGACGGCGAAGGGGCTTTGTTTTTCGTTGGATAAACCGCTCATTGCCATCAATACGCTGGCCGCCCTTGCCCAGCAGGTTCGGGGCATGACACCCGCGCTGCCTTCAAACAACGAGTCCAGCTTGTTTCTCTGCCCCATGATTGATGCCCGGCGCATGGAAGTTTACTGTG
>JAYVAP010000292.1:0-5268 GCA_043750915.1 Spirosoma sp.
GTCTGAGAAGGCTTCTTTTGTGACGGGTGCTTATTATCCCGTTGATGGCGGGTATCTGGCCCGGTAAATGAAAGGGAAGGAAAAGTAGCAGTTACGGGAAAATAAAAAGTCAGGCAACACGATTCAGTCGCGTTTTTTCGGGACGTATCGCTCTGGGATTTCCTGACCCGACACGCAGTGGACACCCTTTTTCGCCGACAAACATTTCGGTATTTTGCCCCTGCTGAGCGGCACCTCCCTCTCCACCGCCATCGCCCTGCACCCGGCAGTTTATCGACCGGAAAAGTTTCGCCCGTCAGGGTTGCTTCATTAACGAAGAGTTCATTGGCCGACAGCAGATACCAATCGGCGGGGACTAAATCCCCGGAGCGTAGTTTGCGTACATCCCCCGGCACGAGTTGTTGATCGGGTAAGTCAGTTTCTTTTCCATCCCGCAGAACAGTCGTTTTGGCGACAACAATGGAGAGCAGTTGCTGGATGGCATTCGATGCGCTGCGTTCCTGCCAGAAATCAAGTAACCCGCTGATCAGGATGATAATCAGGATAATAAGACCATCGGTGGTGTCTTTGAGGAAAAAAGACAAAACAGCCGCCCCAATCAGAAGCAGCGAAATGGGGCTTTTGAACTGGCTCACCAGCAGGCTCAGCACCGACGTTTTACCTATTGGTTTTATGAGGTTAAGCCCGGTGGCCCGCTGGACTTTTTTGGCAGTTTCCTGACTTAGCCCGCTTTTGAGCGTATGCAGGCGGGTCAGCACATCCGTGGTGGGCAAGGCCCAAAAGGTGGTCAGACCGTTGTCAGCCGGATTTGGTTTTTCGGCGGTAGTCATCGTTTATAGGGGAGGTATTACGGATGAAGTTGCCTGACCCCGGCGGGCCGCCCTGTTCTTTTCGGCCCGCTCGAACAGGGCCTCTTGCGCGGCTTCCCGATTCGTATCCTGGCCATGCCAGCAGGCTAAGGCGGGTTGCTGAATGGCCCGGCCAAACGAAAATGTCAGTGCCCAGGGTAGCTTTCCTGCCATCCGAACCGACATGGCATTCAGATGAGCAGTGGCCTGGTCGGGCGTTTGGCCACCCGATAGAAACGCAATGCCCGCTACCGCAGCAGGAACGGTTCGGAGCAGGCAGGTGAGCGTAGCGTCGGCCACCTGCGCAACGGTAGGCTGCCGGATACAATCCTGGCCTGCCAGTGCCATATTGGGCTTCAGAATCATCCCCTCCAGCTGGACACCCTGGGTAAACAACTGGGTGAAAAGCCGCTCCAGCACGTTCTGCGTCACGGCAACGCATTGTTCCAGCGTATGCGTGCCCGCCATCAGCACTTCGGGTTCCACAATGGGCACTAAGCCAGCCTCCTGGCAAAGGGCGGCATAGCGGGCCAGCGCATGAACGTTGGCATCAATACAGGCGGTTGAGGGCAGGCCATCGCCAATGCGCAGCACCGCCCGCCATTTGGCAAAACGAGCACCTAAATGCCGGTACTCAGCCAGGCGTTCCCGTAGCCCATCCAACCCTTCGGTTACCTTTTCGCCCGGAAAACCGGCCAGCATCTTCGCCCCCAAATCGACTTTAATGCCCGGAATGATGCCTGCCTGGTTTAGTATATCGACCAAGGTAGTGCCTGCCCGGGTAGCCTGTCGAATGGTTTCATCGGCCAGAATCGTGCCGCTGATGCACTGCGCCAGCCGGGGCGTGGTGATCAGCAACTCCCGGTAGGCCCGGCGAGCTTCTACGGTTTGGGGGATACCCAACGGAGCAAATCGCTCATTGCAGGTCGATATGCTCTCGTCTATGGCCAGCAACCCTTTGCTGTCGGCCATCAGTGCCTGCGCCGTTTCAACCAAAACCAGTGTTTGATCAGACATGCCATTTCCAGTTACGAATCTCGGGCATATCTTCCCCGTTCCGGTTGATGTACAGCTTGTGCTCAATGAGTTTATCCATTAGCTGTTGCTTCAGATAAGACCCTTTGTTGCCCAATTGGGGAACCCTGTCCAGCACGTCCATGGCCAGGTGGAAGCGGTCCAGCTCATTCAGTACGGTCATGTCGAAGGCGGTTGTGATGGTGCCTTCTTCTTTGTAGCCCCGCACGTGCATGTGGGTGTTGTTGGCGCGGTTGTAGGTTAGCCGATGCACCAGCCATGGGTAACCGTGAAAGGCGAAAATAACCGGCTTATCGCGGGTGAAAAGGGCATCATAGTTTGCGTCGGACAGGCCGTGCGGGTGTTCGCTGTGATGCGCTAATTTCAGCAGGTCGACCACGTTGACGACGCGGATTTTCAGGTCGGGCAAATGTTCCCGCAAAATTGAAACGGCGGCCAGCGTTTCCAGCGTTGGCACATCACCGCAGCAGGCCATCACCGCGTCTGGCTCGGTGCTTTCGTCGTTGCCCGCCCAGGGCCAGATGCCAATGCCTTCGGAACAATGCCGGATGGCCGCGTCTATGGGCAGCCATTGCGGGGCCGGGTGTTTGCCCGCCACAATCACGTTCACGTAGTGGCGGGAGCGCAGGCAATGGTCCATCACCGACAGCAGGCAGTTGGCATCGGGCGGCAGGTATACGCGCACGATGCTCGCTTTTTTGTTCACCACGTGGTCTATAAAACCGGGATCCTGGTGCGTAAATCCGTTGTGGTCCTGCCGCCAGACCGTCGATGTCAGCAGGTAGTTCAGCGACGCTATTTTCCGGCGCCAGGGTATTTCGAGTGTCATCTTCAGCCACTTGGCGTGCTGGTTAAACATCGAATCGACAATGTGGACGAATGCTTCGTAGCTGTTGAACAACCCATGCCGGCCGGTGAGCAGATACCCTTCCAGCCAGCCTTCGCACTGGTGTTCGCTGAGCATTTCCATAACGCTGCCCGAGGGCGAGAGGAATTCATCATTCTCGGCGGTCTGCGCATCCCACTGCCGGTTGGTAGCCTCAAAAACTGCCTCCAATCGATTGGAAAGCGTTTCGTCGGGACCAAACACGCGAAAATTACGCGGCTGCTCATTCAGCCGGATCACATCGCGCAGAAACTGCCCAACCACGTTTGTGTCGCTGGCCTGACTGGCTCCCGGCGCGGGCACATCGACCGCATACGCGCCAAAATCTGGCATGTGCAGGTCGCGCAGCAACAGGCCGCCATTGGCCTGCGGGTTGGCACCCATTCGCCGGTTGCCCTGGGGCACGAGCGCGGCTAATGCCGGCAACAGCCGCCCCTGCTCATCAAAGAGTTCATGGGGTTTGTAGCTTTGCAGCCAGCTTTCGAGTTGCGCCAAATGCTCCGGGGGCGTTGTGGCCGACACCGAAAGCGGAACCTGGTGCGACCGGAAGGTTCCCTCGTTGGGCAGGCCATCCACCTGTTTGGGTCCCGTCCAGCCCTTGGGCGACCGGAGCACAATCATTGGCCAGCGGGGTCGAGTCCGATGGTGCTCGGTGCGGGCATTCTGCCGAATCTGTTTGATATGCGCTACAACCTTATCTAAGGTAGCCGCCATGGCCTGGTGCATGGGTTCCGGCTCGTCGCCCTCCACAAAATAGGGTGTCCAGCCATACCCGCGCAGCAGCTGCTCCAGTTCTTCGTGGCTGATGCGGGCCAGCACCGTTGGGTTCGAAATTTTATACCCGTTCAGGTGCAGAATCGGCAATACCACACCATCCGTGAGGGGATCGAGAAACTTGTTGGCGTGCCACGCCGTCGCCAGTGGCCCCGTCTCGGCTTCGCCATCACCCACGACGCAGGCCACCACCAGGTCCGGATTGTCGAACACGGCCCCAAACGCGTGACTGAGGGAATAGCCCAGTTCGCCCCCTTCGTGAATTGAACCGGGCGTTTGGGGCGATGCATGGCTTGAAATACCACCGGGAAACGAGAACTGGGTGAAAAGCTTTTTTAGCCCGGCTTCGTCGGGGCTGATGTTTGGGTATACTTCGCTATACGTGCCTTCGAGGTAGGTGTTGGCCACCACCGCCGGACCGCCGTGGCCGGGGCCAGAAATATAAATCATGTCCAGGTCATGGGCTTTGATGACCCGGTTCAGGTGGGCATAAATAAAATTCTGGCCCGGCGTAGTACCCCAGTGTCCCAGCAGCATGTGCTTCACGTGTTCCAGCACCAGCGGTTCACGCAGCAACGGATTGTCGCGCAGGTAGATCTGACCCACCGATAAATAGTTGGCGGCCCGCCAGTAGGCGTTGATCTGCTGGAGCTCCTGGGGCGAAAGGGGCGTATCCAACGGGCTTTCTATGCCGGGTTGTTGAGGGAGGATTGATTCCATTTTTTTGCTGGTTAATTTCTGTGTTCAGTAGTCGTATGCATAAATCGGCAGACGGTTTGGGCAATCATTTTTTCTTCATCGGTGGGCACCACGCGGACCGTAACCCGGCTCGCATCGGTCGAAATCACGCCCGCGTTAACCGCATTTCGGGCTTCATCGATCTGAATACCCAGAAACTCCAGACCACAACAAACGCGGGACCGGATTTCGGGGGCTTTTTCGCCAATACCCCCCGAAAAGACCAGTGTTTCCAGTCCGCCGAGCACGGCCGAAAAAGCACCAATCCATTTGCGGGTTTGATAACAAAATAATTCGACAGCCTCGGCCGCGCGAACATCAGCGGCCTGATGCGCCAGTAAATCCTGCATATCCGAACTGGTTTCCGAAACCCCCAGCAAACCCGATTCGTGATTGATGAGGTGGTTGAGCTGGCCCGGTGTCAACTGCTCCGATTGCATCAGATACCACACTACCCCCGGATCGAGATCGCCCGGTCGGGTGCTCATGGGTAAACCGGCGGTGGGGGTGAAGCCCATACTGGTTTCCACACTTTCGCCCGCCCGAATAGCCGCCAAACTTGCGCCACTGCCGAGGTGCGCCATAATAATCCGTCCCTGACTGGCCTGCTTGCCCGCCAGCCTGCCAAGCTCCTCCAGCAAATAGGCATAAGAAAGGCCGTGAAATCCGTACCGCCGGATTCCTTTTGCGTCGAACCGCCGGGGAATGGGCAGCAGCTGGGCCACGCGCGGCATTGTCCGGTGAAAAGCCGTGTCGAAACAGGCAATCTGGGGCAGCCTGGGGTGGCGCTTTCGGCAGGCTTCTATCAGGTTGATTTCGGCGGGCAGGTGATCCGGGTCATAGGCACTGATCTGGCGCAGTTCATCCAGCAATGGCTGAGTAATCTGTTCAGGATCAATATGATTCATGCCATGCACAACCCGATGGCCAACCGCTTTGATGGAGGTAAAGTCAAATTGATTTTCCAGCCAGTCGAACAAAAACGTG
>JAYVAP010000293.1:0-2253 GCA_043750915.1 Spirosoma sp.
GGGCATCCCGAGCCTGTATCGCAAACTCATCACCGACGACCCCGGCAAACTGCCCGACACCGACTGGCAGCGGGCCATTTTCCGGACCGCGCCCATTCAGAACTACCAGCTTTCGTTTAGTGGCGGCACCGAGCGGTCGCACTACCTGATTTCGGGCAACTACTTCGATCAGCAGGGTATCATACTTAACTCCGGCTACAAACGCTACGCCCTGCGTACGAGTATCGACACCGACATAGGCGGCAAAGTGAAAGTAGGTACGAACATGAACCTGACCTTCTCCAAACGCAGCATCGTGGGCAGTTCGGGCGATGGCTTCGGTGGCAACGGCGGCAGCATTGTTCGGTATGCCCTGTTCCGCACGCCTGCCAACCCGATTTTCGATCCCGCCACCGGCGACTATGCCGACCTGCCGGCCCGCCCCGACCTTTATGGCGATGGCTACAATCCGGTGGCCCTGGCCCGTAAGCAGGATAACAACGAAAACCAGTACCGCGCCTTCGGCAATGTATTTGGCGAGTGGCAGATAACCAAAGACCTGCGTTTCCGGACGGATGGCGGGCTGGACCTCAACTTCATTAACCGCAAAACCTTTAACGAAAACTGGGGGACAAATAACCGCATCAACAGCCCGGCCACACTCAGCAACCGCATCAGCACGCTCAGTAACCTGAACTGGAATAATACGTTGACCTACGTGCGTAATTTTGGCGGCAAACACGACCTGGTGGTGCTGGCCGGTACCGAAGCGATTCAGAACATTGGCCGCGACCTGGCTGGCTCCGACCGGAACTTCATCGACCAGTCGTCTAACCTGCGTTTTTTGGGTCGGGGCAACGACCCGCTGGGCCGGTCGGCATCGGAAGGGGACCAGCGCTGGAAATTGTTCTCGCAGTTTGCGCGGGTCAATTACACCTTTCAGAACAAGTATTTGGTGACGGGTAATGTCCGGCGCGATGGGTCGTCCCGGTTTTCGCCCCAGAACCGGTATGCCACATTTTTTAGCGGCTCGGTGGGTTGGAACATTGATCAGGAAGCGTTTTTTCAGCGATTCACCAACGTGGTGTCGGCCCTGAAACTGCGGGCCAGCATTGGGCAGCTGGGCAATCAGGATATTGGCAACTACCCGTATGCGTCCATCGTGGGGGGTGGTTTCAACTACCCGTTTGGCAATCCGCAACAAACCAATAATGGCTACGCGATCACAAGCCGGGGCAACTCGAACGTGAAATGGGAAGCCTCCACGCAAACCGACATCGGTATCGACGCGGCTTTTTTTGGCAATAAAATTCAGTTTACCGCCGATTACTTCATCAAAACTACGTCCGATATTTTGGTGCCGGTGCCCGTGCCGCGTTCGGGCGGGCTGGCGGGGGTGCCGTTTGTCAACGCCGGGCGCGTTGAAAACAAAGGGTTGGAACTGGACCTGATCTACCGCGACCGCAAAGGGGCCGTCAGCTACGACGTAACGGCCAACGCATCGTTTATTCGCAATAAAATCATCTCCCTCAGCGACGGTCGGCCCATTCCGGGCGGGCGCATCGATAACGGCATCTTTGCCACCCTCACCGAGCCGGGCCACCCTATCGGATCGTTTTATCTCCTGCAACAGGCCGGTATTTTTCAGAACGAAGGCGAAATATTCACCAGCGCGTTTCAGGGCAACGGCATTCGTCCCGGCGATGTGAAATTTACCGACATTAACGGCGATGGCCTTATCAACCAGCTGGACCGCTCGCACGTGGGCAGCCCTATTCCGACGCTAACTTACGGCCTTACGGCCAACGCGCAGTGGCGGGGGTTCGACCTGTCGGTGTTTTTTCAGGGCGGAGCCGGCAACAAAATTTATTACCAGGTCGCCACGGATATCGAGGGCTTTTACCGGGCCTTTAATGTGACCCAGCGCGTGGTGCAGGAACGCTGGACGGGCGAGGGGACCAGCAATACCCAACCACGGGTATCGTGGCGCGGGTCGGCCAATAACAAGCAGCCATCGACACGGTTTCTGGAAAACGGAGCCTACACCCGCCTGAAAAATATGCAGTTGGGCTATACGCTGCCCGCCAAACTGAGCCAGAAAATCGGCTCTTCCACGGTGCGCATCTACGTGGCGGGCCAGAACCTGCTGACCGTCACGAAATACCCCGGCTTAGACCCGGAGCAGCAAACCAGCGACAACGTCAACAGCGAGCAGTTTCGGGGCGACGTGGCAGTGGGCATCGACTGGGGCACCTACCCCAGCGCAAAAACGTA
>JAYVAP010000294.1:0-11318 GCA_043750915.1 Spirosoma sp.
ATGTGGCGGCTCCGACGGATTTTCGGGTATTTCGGCCAATCCTGCCCTGGGCCACCTCTCCGATTTGCTGGTGACGCTGGGGGGAACCACGCTGCTGGCCGAATTTCCGGAACTATGCGGGGTTGAGCAGGAACTCATCGACCGCTGCGCCCGCGAAGCCGATGCCGCCCGATTTGTGCAACTCATGGGGGAATATGCCGCCCAGGCAGCGGCCGTGGGTGCCGGTTTCGACATGAACCCGTCGGTCGGTAACATCAAGGACGGTCTGATTACGGATGCCATCAAGTCGGCGGGGGCGGCCCGAAAAGGCGGATACGCCCCCATTGCCGGTGTGCTCGATTATGCGGACGTGGCCACCCGTCCCGGCCTGCACCTGCTTTGCACACCCGGCAACGATGTGCTGGCAACTACCGGCATGGCGGCCTCCGGCGCAACCCTGATTTTGTTTACCACCGGCTTAGGCACACCCACGGGCAACCCCATTACGCCCACCGTCAAAATTTCGACCAACACCCGACTGGCCAGTCGCATGACCGACATCATCGACTTTGACTCGGGCAGCATTGTCTCGGGCAATGAAACCATTGCTCAAAACGGCGAACGCCTGCTGCGCTACCTCATTGAGGTGGCATCGGGCACGGTCCATACCAAAGCCGAAGACCTCGGCCAGAACGACTTTATTCCCTGGCAACGGGGCGTAAATCTATAAATGCTTTTATCATAGGTTGGTAATGTAGCAAAGCACCACCGGTTTGCGTGACCGCTTTCTTATTTTTTTCTTACCCTGACCAGGTTACCTGTTGCCGTTTACCCAATACATTTATCCAGATAAAAAGCATGAACCTTACCCTAACCGATCAGGTAATTATTGTTACGGGCGGTGCAAAAGGCATTGGCGAAGGCATCTGCCACGTGCTGGCCCAGGAAGGAGCCATTCCAGTGGTGGTGGGCCGAAACGCGGCCAACAATCAGCAGGTAGTCGATACGATAGTCGCAGCCGGGGGACAGGCCTTTGCCGTTACAGCCGAACTCTCCACGCCCGACGACTGCCAGCGGGCGGTGGCTGCGGTGGTGGCGCAATACGGCCGCATCGACGGGCTGGTGAACAATGCCGGCGCCAACGACGGTGTCGGGCTGGAAAACGGTTCCTACGAGCGGTTTATGCAGTCGCTCCACAGCAACCTGGTGCATTATTACCTGATGGCCCATCACGCCCTGCCTTATCTCAAAGAAAGCCGGGGAGCCATTGTCAATATCGGCTCTAAAACGGCCGAAACCGGGCAGGGAGGTACCTCTGCCTACGCAGCTGCCAACGGGGGGCGCAACGCCCTCACCCGCGAGTGGGCGGTAGAACTGCTACCCTACGGCATTCGGGTGAACGCCCTGATTGTGGCCGAGTGCATGACCCCCATGTATGCCAACTGGCTCAGGACGCTGCCCAATTCCGACGAGAAACTACAGGAAATTACCCGGCGGATTCCGCTGGAAAACCGCATGACAACGGCCGAAGAAATTGCCAACATGGTGGTATTTCTGCTCTCGCCCCGCTCCAGCCACACCACCGGGCAACTTATTCATGTGGACGGGGGTTACGTGCATTTAGACCGCGCACTGGCCGGTGTATCAGCCTGACGATGTCCGCAAAAACAGCCAGCGACCCAACAGGTTCCTAACTGAACCGTAATTATGATCCGGCACAAGCACGACAGAATCCCCTGGCATTGGCTGCTCAGCAGTTGGGTTGTACTGACCACTGGACTATTATGTAGTTGCGGAAGCGTTGACAAACCAGCCGAAATAGCCAAACTCGATACGCAGCTGCCCGCCACCGTCGACTATAACCTGCACGTGCGGCCCATTTTATCCGACAAGTGCTTTTTTTGCCACGGTCCCGACAAAAACAGCCAGAAAGCAGGCTTGGAACTGGCCACGCCCGAAGGAGCCTATGCCGCCCTCAAAAAAGCGAAGGGTAAGCACGCCATTGTGCCCGGCGACCTGGCCGGGAGCGAAGTTTACCACCGGCTTATCTCGACCGATGCCGACGAAATGATGCCCCCGAAGTCATCGAACCGCGTCCTGACGAACTACGAAAAGGCGGTGCTGATGAAATGGATCGAGCAGGGAGCCGAATATAAACCCCACTGGGCACTCATCAAACCCCGGCAGCTGCCGTTGCCCACCGTTGGCAACAAGGCCTGGCCCCGCAACGAAATCGACTATTTTATCCTGAATAAATTAGACGAAAAGGGCCTAAAACCCGCCCCCGAAGCCGACCGGGAAACCCTGCTCCGGCGCGTTACCCTCGACCTGGCCGGCCTGCCGCCCACGCTGGCCGAAATCGATGCTTTTCTGGCCGACAAATCCCCGCGTGCCTACGAAACCGTGGTGGACCGGCTGCTGAAATCGCCCCACTACGGCGAAAAAATGGCCGTCGACTGGCTCGACCTGGCCCGCTTTGCCGATACCCACGGCTACACCGTTGACCGCTACCGCCCCATGTGGCCCTGGCGCGACTGGGTGATCAAATCGTTTAACCAGAACATGCCGTTCGACCAGTTTACGACCTGGCAACTGGCGGGCGATCTGTTGCCCAATCCCACCCGCGAGCAGCGGCTGGCAACCGCCTTCAACCGCAACCATTCGCAAAACATGGAAGGCGGCATTGTAAACGAAGAATACCGGGTCGAATATGTAGCCGACCGCGCCAACACGCTCGGAACAGCCTATCTGGGGCTAACCGTGGAGTGCGCCCGATGCCACGACCATAAATTTGACCCCATCAGCCAGAAAGATTATTACAGCCTTTTTGGCTTTTTCAATAACGTCGACGAGGCCGGTCAAATCTCGTGGGACGATGCCCCGCCCGTACCGACGATGCTGCTTACCGAAGCCAGGCATGACAGCCTGTTGGCCTTTCTGGACCAGAAGCTGAAGGCCAGCACCACCACCCTCAACCGCCTGGCGGCTCAGGAGAAACCCGCTTTTGAGCAGTGGCGCAAAGCCGCCGGCGATGCCCCGGCTATCGACCTGAAAAAAGGACTACAGGCCCACTTTACGTTTGACAAGTTGGTGGGCGGAAAATTTGTGAGTGCCGTTTCAGCCAAAGACCAGGGCACCGTGGCCGACCCGGTGCTGGCACCCGGAAAAGTCGGAAAAGCGTTTCGCTCCAATGGCGATGATATTCTGAACCTCGGCAAGGTGGGTATTTTTAACCGCGAGCAGCCGTTTTCCATTGGCGTTTGGGTAAACATTCCCAAAGACCTCGCCAAAGGCGTTATTCTGCATAAAGGACAGGGCGATATTTTGTATAATTTCCGGGGCTATTTCCTGAACCTGCGCGACAATAAAGCCGAGTTGCTGATGGCCCACACCTGGCCCTACAACTGTATTATTAACGTAAGTGCCCAGCCGCTGCCCAAAAACAAATGGATTCACCTGACCATGACCTACGACGGTTCCAGCCAGGCCAGCGGCCTGAAACTCTACGTCGATGGGCAGGCAACGAAGCTGATAACCGAGAAAGATAATCTCTACAAAGACATTTTGCTCAAAGGCGACCAGCCAGGCCTGCAGGTTGGGGCCGACATGCGGGGGGCAGGTTTCAAAAATGGTCTGGTCGACGAATTGACCGTTTATACCCGTGAACTGACCCTTCCCGAAGTAGCTAACCTGGCAGGCAGTCTTTCTGCGCCAGGCACGCTGTTGCCTTTCTACTTGGCCAACGTATCAACGGCGTATCAGCGGCAACGCGCTGAACAGCAAAAGTTGCGGACCGAACGCAATAAAGTGACCGAAACCGTGCCGGAGCTGATGGTTATGGAGGACATGAAAACCCGCCGACCCACCTATATTCTCAAGCGCGGTGTCTACGATTCGCACGGCGCCCAAGTGCAGCCCGACGTACCGGCCAATGTGATGCCATTCGACAAAAAGTGGCCCCGAAATCGGCTGGGACTGGCCAGGTGGCTCATGGACCCTAACAATCCACTTACGGCGCGGGTAGCCGTCAACCGCTACTGGCAAACGTATTTCGGTACGGGTATTCAAAAGAGTGCCAACAATTTTGGCAATCAGGGTGGCCTGCCCACGCACCCCGAACTGCTCGACTACCTGGCCGTTCGATTTCGGGAGTCGGGCTGGAATGTGAAAGTCATGCAGCGGCTCATCGTGCTGTCGGCCACCTACCGCCAGTCGTCGCAGCTAACGCACGAGCACCGCCAGAAAGACCCTGAAAATGTGTGGCTGGCACGCGGCCCGTCGTTTCGACTCACGGCCGAGATGGTGCGCGATAATGCCCTGGCCAGCAGTGGTTTGCTATTCGCTAAAATTGGCGGACCCAGCGTGAAACCCTACCAGCCCGAAGGTTTATGGGCCGTTAATAACGCCGTTTACGAACCCGATTCGGGCCGGGATCTGTACCGGCGAAGCCTGTATACTTTTTGGCGACGCACCAACCCACCGCCGTCTATGAACACCTTCGATGCGCCTTCGCGGAGTTATTGCGTGGTGCCGCGGCAAAAAACCAGTACGCCTTTGCAGGCACTGGTCTTGCTCAACGATCCGCAGTGTGTGGAAGACGCCCGCGTGGTGGCCGAGCAGGCCCTTACCCACGGAACCGCCCCGGCCGACCGACTTACGTTTGCCTACCGACTGCTCACGGCCCGCAAACCTACCCCCCGCGAACTGGCCATTCTGACAAAACTATACGGGCAGGAGCTGACGAAATTCAGCCGGTCGCCCGCTAAAATGCAAGGCTGGCTCCACGCAGGCGAACACCGGCTGCCCGCCAAAATCGATGCGCCCGCTTTAGCCGCTACCACCGTGATAGCCAGTACGATCATGAATTCAGACGCTTTCATAACCAAACGATGAACCAGACACAGGAACAACAATTGGCCGACTCGCTGAACCGCCGGTCGTTTTTGACGAAAGCCTCGCTGGGGCTGGGCTCACTGGCTTTGGGTTCACTGCTCAATCCGGGCCGGCTTTTTTCCGGACCGGCTCCCGCAGCCGCTTCCCCGGCCGGTGGCCTGCTGCGGGGCGGGCACCGGGTGGCCAAAGCCAAGCGCGTGGTCTACCTGTTTCAGAGCGGGGGACCTTCGCAGCTGGAAACCTTCGACTACAAGCCGATGCTGACCAGGATGCACGGCCAGGATTTACCCGCGTCGGTGCGCAAAGGCCAGCGGCTAACGGGCATGAGTTCCCAGCAGTCGTCGCTGCCGCTGGTGGGTTCGCCCTACGCATTTGCCCGGCATGGCCAGAGCGGTGCCTGGGTGAGCAACCTGATGCCCTACACCGCCAAAGTGGCCGACGAACTTTGTTTTGTGAACTCCATGTTTACCGAGCAAATTAACCACGATCCAGCCCTGACGTTTTTCCAGACGGGCAACCAGCTGGCAGGGCGGCCCAGTATTGGCTCGTGGGTAAGCTACGGGCTGGGGTCCGACAACGAAAACCTGCCCGCATTTATCGTGCTGGTATCCAAAAATGCCCCACAGGACCAGCCGCTGTATGCCCGGCTGTGGGGCAATGGTTTTTTGCCCTCCCGGCATCAGGGCGTTCAGTTTCGCGCCGGAGCCGACCCCGTGCTGTATCTTAACAACCCCGAAGGCTATGGCAAAACCGACCGCCGGGCCATGCTCGATGCCCTCAGCGAACTGAATCAGGCGCAGGCCCAACTGGCCGGCGACCCCGACATTGATAACCGCATTGCGCAGTATGAAATGGCCTTTCGGATGCAAACATCCGTGCCCGATGTGAACGACCTGTCTAATGAACCTGACTGGGTTTTCGATCTTTATGGACCCGAGGCTCGAAATCCGGGTACGTTTGCTGCCAACTGCCTGATGGCCAGGCGTTTGCTGGAGCGTGATGTGAAATTCGTGCAACTGTATCATCAGGGCTGGGATCAGCACAGCAACCTGCCCGCTGGTCTGGAAAAACAGTGCAAAGCCACCGATCAGGCATCGGCCGCGCTGGTTATCGACCTCAAACAGCGGGGTCTTTTAGATGATACCATGGTGGTTTGGGGGGGCGAATTCGGCCGCACCAACTACTCACAGGGCAAACTGACGAAAGAAAACTACGGGCGCGATCATCACCCGCGCTGCTTTACCATGTGGATGGCGGGTGGCGGCATAAAACCGGGTATCACCTACGGCGAAACCGACGAATTTGGCTACAACATTGTCAAAAACCCGGTACACGTCCACGACTTTCAGGCCACGCTGCTCTATCAGCTGGGTATCGACCATGAGAAACTGACTTATGAGTATCAGGGGCGACGGTTTCGGCTTACGGATGTGGAAGGCCACTTAGTGAAAGGCATTCTGGTCTGAAAAACCGCACGCACGCGCCCTTTAACCCCCAAAAACCACACCTACCGTATGGCTTCCCCCTTCCAGTCCCGCCGGGCATTTATGCAGCAATCCGCGCTGGTCGCCGGTTTGGCCGCCAGTCAGCCCCTTAGTGGCAGTCCACTGGCCGTGAACCTGATCGGCTATGCCGCCAACCCCGACGACGAGCTGGTGGGGCACGGGGCTTATCGCTACCGGGTCAACAAAGCATGGAGCCAGGCCGACCCCGCCAAAACGCCGGTTTTCAACTGCCACGAGATGGTAAGCGATTCCAAAGGCCGATTGGTGATGATTACGGATGAAGTTAAAAACAACATCCTTATTTTCGACCGGTCCGGCAAACTGCTCGATTCGTGGGGCACACGCTATCCGGGCGGCCATGGACTGACGCTGTCGGCGGAGGGCGGAGAAGACTTTCTGTTTATTAGCGATTGCGGCTGGTTCTACGGAAAAGACAGCAAATGGCACGATCAGGCGGGTATGATTGTGAAAACAACCCTTGATGGCCGCGTAGTCTTTGCCCTCGGCCACCCCGCCACCATTGGCGTTTATAAACCCGGTCAGAAGTTTATGCCTACCGAAGTAGCGGTGGCACCCAACGGCGATTTCTACGTGGCTGATGGCTACGGCTCCGACTACATCATTCAGTACGGGCACCAGGGGCAGTACATCCGGCACTTCGGCGGGCACGACAACGCTGATCCCGACCACAACCTCAACAATGCTCACGGCGTAGCCATCGACCGCCGTAATCCGGCCATGCCCCGGCTCATCTGCACCTCCCGCGACGATAATGCGTTCAAGTTTTTTAGTATGGATGGCATCTATCAAGAGACCGTGAAACTGCCGGGCGCGTTTGTTTGCCGACCCGTTCTTGACGGTCCTAACATATATGCAGGCGTTTGCTGGTCCAACGCCCGCGACACTGGCAAGCGCTTTGATCGCTCGGGTTTTGTCACCATTCTGGACAAAGACAACCGGGTTGTTTCTAACCCCGGCGGCACATCACCCACCTACAAACAAGGCGTGCTACAACCTATGTTTCAGGCGGGCCAAACCTTTGTTCACGGCCACGATGTGTGCGTAGATGCCGACAAAAACCTGTATGTCTGCCAGTGGAATGCCGACAAAACTTACCCCGTTAAGCTGGAAAGGGTGTAAGCCGAACAGCATCGGCTTACACCCCGGACCAAAAAACGCGTTTTCATTACCTTCTTTCCCAGTCTAAGCCGCGTGCCTGTTGTTCAAGGCAACGTGGGTTTCTGACGCTACTTCTCTTCGTTGGACTCGCTCCCGCTCCGGCTACCACTGTGGCCAGAATGTCCGTGTCCGCCTTTATCCGTGTTCTCAACCGAGCCGGTGGCATCGTGCTCATCTTCCGTACTCTGTTTAGTCTTGTGTTTGCCCCGCGCGGTTTTTCCCTGTGCTTCATCGGGCAGGTTATTGTCTAACTCGTACTTCTTTGTCTCATCGGCCGTCTCGCGAACGGTGGGTTGGGTTGCGCCTTTGCTCATCGCGTTGGTTTGTTTGTTGAGTAGGATAATAACAGCCGGAAAAAGGAATTGTTCAGCCGGGCCGAACCGCCTGAGTAGCCTTCAGCTGATGCGGGTGCGTATAGCTGACATACATTTTGGGTGGATGCCGGAAGTCTATATGAAGAGATATTGTGTATACTACATATGTATTTGTGATTTTTTTAGAAAAATCATAATTTTTTGCTTTAAGAAATTCATAAAAAAATATAAATTTGTGGTGATAATTTTATTTTAACCCAACCAACCCTTATGAAAACATCCATTTACTCCTGGTTGTCAGGTGTTTTACTGGGAATGCTCTTTCTGTTGAGTGTTTCTGTTCATGCACAGGACCGGAAAATTACCGGTAAAATTACCGACACGAATAGCCAGCCCGTGCCGGGAGCCAACATTCTTGTCAAGGGCAGTACCGTTGGCACCACCTCCGATGCCAGTGGTGCTTATGTGCTAACGGTCCGGGATAATGTACAGGTCCTGGTTGTCAGCTCAATCGGATTTAAATCGCAGGAGATCACGATTGGCAACCAAACACTTATCAATGCTGTATTGGCCGAGGATGCCAGTTCGCTGGACGAAGTGGTTGTAACGGGCTACACCTCGGAGCGAAAAAAGGATATCATCGGCTCGGTATCGGTGGTAAACACCAAGAGCCTGCAAACGCAGCCTTCGGCCAACCTGCAAAACGCGCTACAGGGCCGGGCGGCCGGTGTCACCGTCAGCGGAACAGGCGCACCCGGTGCGGGTGCTAAAGTACGGATCCGGGGGTTTGTTTCCTTCGGCGATAACGACCCGCTGTATGTGATCGATGGGGTACCGACGTATGACCCGCAAAACCTAAACCCCCAGGATGTAGCCTCGATTCAGGTGCTGAAAGACCCCGTTTCGGCTTCTATTTATGGGTCCAGAGCAGCCAACGGCGTTATTGTGGTAACGACCAAATCGGGCGGCAGCAAAAAAACCGAGATTTCCTACGATGGATACTACGGGGTGCAGTCCATTCCGGACAGTAAGTTCCCAAAAATGCTCAATACGCAGCAGTACGCCGATTACCTGTGGCAGTCGTATGCTGGTGCGGGCATTTCGGATGCCAAAAAGACGAGCAAGATTTTTGGTACTGGTGCGCGGCCCACTATTCCCGATTTTCTGGTTGGCGGTATTGGCGGGGTGCCCGCCGGTGACCCACGCGCCAACCCAGCCCTGTATAATGTTAGTCCGGAAGCACTGGCCGTTGACCCATCTTCGCCCGTTTATCAGATTTCGCAAACCAGTGCCGGCACCGACTGGTTCAGGGAAGTGTATCGGCCCGGCCCCATTCAGCAGCATCAGCTGGGTGCTACGGGCGGTAATGAGCAGGGTAATTATTCCGTGGGTATGAACTACTTCAACCAGCAGGGTAATTTCCTCAACACGGGCTTCGAGAAGTATACAGCTCGGGTGAACACGCGTTTCAAACCCCGGACCTGGCTGCGGGTAGGCGAAAACTTCCAGCTGGCATATCAGAAATTTAAAGGAAACAACGACTTCAACGTCGACTTTGCGGGCGAAGGCTCCCCTTGGGCGCAGGCCTACCGGATGGTTCCCTATCTGCCAGCCTACGACATAAAAGGTAACTTCGCCGGTAACTCGCCGGGCGAATCGGGTAATGGCAGCAGCCCCGTGGCCAACGCCATCCGGAACAAAAACAACACCGGCAACCGGATCAACCTGCTCGGTAATGTGTATGCCCAGGTCGACCTGATGAAGGACCTGACCGCTTCGACCTCGTTTGGTATCGATGGCAACTTCCTGAATCAGTCCGGCTACACCTATATCACCTATGAGCGGGCTGAAAATCAGAAGACAAACGGCTTTTTTGAAGCGTTCCAGAATAACCTTACCTGGACATGGACCAACAGTTTAGCTTACCGCCATGTTTTTGCCCAGAAGCATGATATCCGCTTGTTTGCGGCTACGGAAGCGATTAAGTCGAACGGACGCTTTTTGTTTGCCTCCCGCCAGACCTACGATTTCGATGATCCGTCTTTCCGATCCATCAACACGGGCAAATCACTGCCTCAGGCCGGTGGTTCGCCGTTTACCCCCACCTCGCTGTATTCTATATTTGGTAAGGCTGAATATACTTATGCCGACAAATACCTGTTCAGTTTCACCCTGCGCCGGGATGGCTCGTCGGTGTTTGGGCCGCAGAACCGCTACGCCACGTTTCCGGCTATGGGCTTAGGCTGGCGGATTTCGGAAGAGCGTTTCATGAAGTCGATTCCCTGGATAACCGACCTGAAGCTGCGTGGGGGCTGGGGCCAGATGGGTAGCCAGCGCAACGTGCCGGCCTTAAATGCCTACTCCTTTTTTGGTGCCAACATTAACAGCACTGCCTACGACATTTCGGGGGGTTCAGGTGGCGTAGTGATCGGCTATAGCCCCGACCGGGTTGGCAACCCGGCAACCAAGTGGGAAACGGCTGAAATGACCAATGTGGGCATCGATGGTAGTTTCTGGAATGGCAAACTCGATTTCTCGCTGGAGTATTTCAACAACAAAACCAAAGACCTGCTGGTCGACCGCCAGCGGAACGGCCTGGAACAAAGTGCGAACCAACCGAAAATAAACGTAGGCACCATGGTAAACCGGGGATTCGACGCGGCCATTTCTACCAAAGGTGGCTTTGGGGCCACTGGCCTGACGTATGATGTGGGGATGACCTTCACGGCCTACGAAAACAAAGTGACTAAGTTAGATGCCGAAGGATCGGCTTTCTTTCAGTCGAGTGCGGGTCGCCTGCAGGGCGTGCAGCGGACGCAGGCTGGTTATGCCCTATCGACGTTTTACGGCTACAAAGTTGCAGGCTTTTTCAACAACGTAGCCGAAGTTCGGGGCGCACCCACCCAGGATGGCATCGATAAAACAAGCGACGCAGCAGCGGCATCGGGCGTAGGTAGGTGGCGGTATCAGGACCTCAACAACGATGGCAAGATCGACGAACTCGACCGGACCTTTCTGGGCAATCCGATCCCAAAATTCCAGATGGGTACCGATGTAATTCTGAAGTATAAAAACTTTGACTTCAACGCCTTTCTGTTCTGGAACTACGGAAACAGCATCTACAACTATACCAAGTGGTGGACTGACCTGCGGGGTTTTGTGGGGGGCGTAAGTACGCGCGTACTGACCGATGCCTGGACACCCACCAACCCAAATCCGAAGATTCCGGTCCTGAATGTTAACGATACCCAATCGGCAACGGTATCGAACGATTACTACATCGAGTCAGGCTCGTATCTGCGGTTGCGGACGCTGCAATTGGGCTACACCCTGCCCGAAGCAGTGGCCAAGCGAGCGGGTTTGTCGCGGGTGCGGGTATACGTGCAGGGCCAGAACCTGCTTACGTTTACCAAATACAAAGGTCCGGACCCGGATATCAGCATCCTCG
>JAYVAP010000295.1:0-3769 GCA_043750915.1 Spirosoma sp.
ATGGAGATTGGTCTGCAGGAAGGAATCGAAAAAGGAATTGAGCAGGGAATCGAAAAAGGAATTGAGCAGGGAATTCGTGAGAAGGCAATACAAACGGCCTGGGCAGGCTTGAAGAAAGGACTCGACATTGAACTGATTTCTGAACTCTCAGGCCTGACTATCAGCGAAATTACCGCACTGAAAAATGACTAATAAAACAACGATTCTTTTCCTGGCAGGTAGTTTTGCCATCACCTCCGCCTGTGGTCAGCCTAAACCGGCCCAGAAACCCGCCGAGCCGTTGGGTTTTGAAGAATATGATCCCGTTTCGACGCTGAAAGTGCCGGAGCATAAGCTGAGCCGTTCCAGGTACCCGTTCATCGACGTGCATAATCACCAGTGGAACATGGATAACGCCAGCCTGGGGCCACTTCTGATGCAAATGGACAGTCTCAACATGGGCATCATGGTCAACCTCAGCGGCCGGGGATGGGGCAGCGTGGACGAGGGCACTCAATTTTTCGACAAGTCGCTGGCAAACATCAGCAAGACCGATCCGAAGCGACTCGTGCTCTTCACGAACATTAACTTCGATGATATTGGGCGCAAAGGCTGGACCGACCAGGCCGTGAGCACCCTCGAAGCCGATGTGAAAAAAGGGGCAAAAGGACTCAAAATTTACAAATCGCTGGGTTTGAACAACAAAGACGAGACGGGGCAGCGGGTTCGGGTTGATGATGCCCGGCTGGACCCGATCTGGGATAAATGTGCCCAGCTCGGCATTCCCGTCCTGATTCATACCGCCGATCCCAAATCGTTCTGGGATCCAATGGACCGCTATAACGAGCGCTGGCTCGAACTTAAACTGCATGGTGGACGTAAACGGGCGGCCAACGACCCCGTGCCCTGGCAGCAACTGCTGGCCGAGCAGCACAACGTGTTCCGCAAGCACCCCACAACAACATTTATCAATGCCCACATGGGCTGGTATCCCAACGATCTGGCTAAATTAGACAGCCTGATGCGGGTGTTCCCAAACATGAACGTCGAGATCGGGGCCGTCATTGCCGAACTGGGCCGTCAGCCGAGAGCGTCGCGCAAATTCTTTGAAAAATACCAGGACCGAATTCTGTTTGGCAAAGACAGCTGGGTACCCAGCGAATATACAACCTATTTTCGGGTGTTGGAAACCGATGATGAGTACTTTCCATACCACAAAAAGTACCACGCCTTCTGGCGGATGTATGGCATGGCACTGCCCGACGAAGTGCTCAGGAAAATCTACTATAAAAACGCGCTGCGCATCATTCCGGGGCTTGACAAAAGTCAATTCCCTAACTGAAGTATTTTAACACGGAGAAACGGAGGACTCACGAAGCAAACGGAGATACCTCTGTGTTCTCCGTATTCTCTGCATTTCTCCGTGTTTACATGAAAATAACCCGAATCAGTCTGTACAGCTACAATATTTCGCTTAAAGCACCCATTGCCATTTCGCTCGGCACCATCGACCATGCCCGGAATATGCTGGTTGAGATCCAGACCGATGCGGGCATCACGGGCTGGGGCGAAGGGTCGCCGTTCTGGATGATCGTGGGCGAAACACAGGCATCGGGGCTGGCGGCAGCGGAGGAAATGGCCCGGGTGCTACTCGGCGAATCCACGCCGGGCGAATCCACGCGGGGCCGCAATCCGCTCGACATCGAAGGCTGCGTCAATGCGCTGGCCCGCTACCTGCCAGGCCATCCCACAACCCGCTCGGCGTTCGATATGGCCCTTTACGACATTGCCGCCAAAGCCGCCAATATGCCGCTCTATCAGTTTCTGGGCGGTAGCAAACGCCCGCTCATTACCGATGAAACCATCTACATAAACTCACCGGAACGCATGGTTGCGGATGCGCTGCGCATTCAGGCGAAGGGTGCCGAAGCCATAAAAGTTAAACTCGGCACCAATGCCCGCGACGACATCCGGCGGGTAGAAGCCATCCGCAACGCCATCGGCGACACCACGCCCATCCGCACCGATGCCAATCAAAGCTGGGATATTGTTTCGGCACTGGCCGTGCTGCGGGTCATCGGCGACTGGAACGTCCAGTATTGCGAACAGCCCATAGCCCGGCACGACATTGCGGGTTTACGGCACATCCGCCAGCATACCGCCGTACCCGTCATGGCCGACGAAAGTCTGTTCGACGCAACGGATGCCCTCCGGCTGGTGCGGAACGAAGCGGTCGATTATTTTAACATCAAGCTATCCAAAAGCGGGGGCATTTTTGAAGCCCTCAAGATCAACGCCATTGCCGAAGCCGCCGGCATACCGTGCATGATTGGGTGCATGTCTGAGTCGCGACTGGCCTTGACGGCGAACGCCCATTTTGCCGTTGCCCGAAAAAACGTTCGTTTCTGCGATCTGGACGCTTGTTTCGAGCACGCCGACGATCCGGTTCAGGGCGGCATTATCTACAATGGCTACCACATTGAGCTGCCGGATACACCGGGCATTGGGGCAACGGTAGACCCCGCATTTTTGGCAACCTGCAAACGGGTCAATGTGAGCTGACATGCATACACCTTTAATTTCACCGCCCATATGGTAACCGTTTCCCTCGCCAAAACCGACCGCGATTTGCGTGGCATTCTGGACTTGCAACAGCAAAACCAGGTCCGAAACCTAACCGCCGAAACGCAAATCCGCGAGGGTTTCGTAACCATTCAGTATACGATGGAGGAAATGCGCCGGATGCACCAGGCCGCCCCCAGCATTATTGCGCAGGCGGACAACCGGGTTGTGGGCTACGCCATTGCAGCCATTCCCGCTGTGCGCAACCACGTTCCTGCCTTAGAAACTGTCTGAAAACCCCGTGGTCATAGAAAAAGGCATCCGATAAAATGGGAATTTTGTAGCGACCAAACTTCAAAACGTCCTTCTCAGATGCCTCAACACAAAATTAAACAGAAAGCCCATAAAAAGTACCCCACCGAACTTTCTAACCAACAATGGAAACACCTCAAACCGCTCTTGCCTATGCCCAAAAAACAAGTGGATGGGCCAGGACGAACCCCGCTTGATCTGCGCGAGGTGGTTAATGGCATTCTATACTGGATGCGCAGTGGCTGCTCCTGGGGTCTGTTGCCTAACGATTATCCCAACCATAAGAGCGTCTATCACTATTTTAACACGTGGAGTAAGGAGGGCATTTGGCAACAAATCCATGTTAAGTTGGTGAGCAAAGTGCGCAAGAAAGCCAACCGCAAGAAACGGCCCACGGCCTCTTCTATTGATTCTCAGTCGGTTAAAACCACTCAGATCGGTGGAGAAGAACGCGGCTATGATGCTGGCAAGTGTATCAAGGGGCGTAAACGATTCATTTTGGTGGATACCTTAGGCTTACTTTTGGCCGTCAAGGTGGTAGCCGCGAGTGTATCCGAAAAGGCCGGTGCTAAACTGTTGATTGAGAAAATCTGGGCCAATAGTCTGCTCAAGGAATTGTGTGAGAAAATAGAGATTGTCTGGGCGGATGGGGGTTATCAAGGCGATGATCTTTATGACTGGGTCGCTAATCTGACGGGTTGGTTGTGGGAAGTAGTCAAACGAAGCGATAAACTAACGGGCTTTGTGCTGTTACCCAAGCGTTGGGTGGTGGAGCGAAGTTTTGCCTGGCTTAGTTTTAACCGCCGATTGTCGAAAGACTACGAAAAGCTGACCCGAAACAGCGAGTCTGCCTTATACATTGCCATGTTACCCATGATGCTAAAAAGGCTCAAATAACTATTTTCAGACAGTTTCT
>JAYVAP010000296.1:0-2095 GCA_043750915.1 Spirosoma sp.
CATTGTGCCGGTGGCCTCGCCCTTCCGGTTGAGGGCGTGGGGCGGAATGGCGTAAGGAGCCGGTTGTTCGCCAAACAGCCATTGCCGCAAATTTTCCACCGATTCGCCGGTGGGGTCTTTGGCAAAGCCACGGGGCATAATCCCGTGCAGACAAGCCACCTTGTACCGCACCAGCAAACTCAGCAAGACCGTCACATCGCTGAACCCTACCACCCATTTCGGGTGCCGGAGCAAACCCGTCAAATCCAGATCATCGGCAATCCGATAGCAACCATAACCCCCGCGAGCCGCAAAAACCGCCCGAATATCGGGATTGTCGAACATCACCTGCACATCCCGCCGACGCAGTTCATCGGAACCCGCAAATGGCCCGTCGGTAGCCCGCAGGCTCTCGCCTTCGATCACATTGAGGTGCCACTGTTCGCGCATTAAGGCGAGACCATGCAGCAGATCATCGTAAGCAAAGTGGCTGGCCGGAGCCACCACCCCGACCGTATCGCCGGGTTTGAGAAAAGGAGGAATCATCAGTTCAACGATACTTCATCTGTTTCATCTAACTGATCGAGGTCAACCAGAACATCGCCCTGAGCATCGCTGTTGAACATGGGTCGGAACTTGCGGCCCCACAGAATTTCGTCGTAACGGTAGGAGTAGCGGGCATGAACCATTTGGGAGAATGTATCGTCGATGGCCCGGAGCAGAATCAGGAACTCGGCATCCGACTCGGCTAATTGTTCGGGAGTGCAGCCGTGGAGGGGGCTGTCGGGTTGGATGGGGTGAACCAGTGTCCAGTTGTTGGGAAAAAACGAGACCTTTTTTCGTTCCAAGGGCAGGGCGTAATAACGTCGGGCGCGGGTGCCATCGGCTTTGGTTTCCAAGCGCGATAAGGACACCTCTACTTCCACATCGACCAATTGATTAGAACGCTCGTGGATGATGCGAAACATCCAGCCGTTCACGTCTAAGTAAGGCGCAAAAATAGCATTCTGGCTAAACCGAATGTGGGCCACGGGCCGCGAAAACCGGCTGTAAACCAAACCCGTGGCAATGGCAAAAAGCAACAAGCCCAGCAACGATTCGACAGCCGCAATACTGCTGGTGAGAAACCCGTCGGGCGACATATGCCCATAGCCAACGGTGGTAACCGTTTGCGCACTGAAGAAAAAAGCTCCCCAAAAAGCCCCGCCAAGCGATAAATCAGCTAAACCCCGAAGGTTGCTGGCACCAGCCAACAGATAGACGCAGGCAAAAACGACGTTGATTGTAAAATAGAAGACGAAAACCCAACCCAGAAACGGTAACCAACCCATCGTAACAAGTCGATGATAAACGTTCAGCCGATTCCAGAAGCCCTCGTGACGACGTTCTACATTGAAACTCCCATCTTTATTGACTAAGCGGGCATACGACTCATCCACTTTGGTGCCGAAGCCGAGGTCTTGCCGTTGTTCCTCCTGATCAACAAGGTCACTGTCGCGGCCCCCAAGCCGAAGCGGGCGCAGTGGGTTTTTATTATTGGGTGTAGTTTTAGGCTTCATCAAACGAAAACCACATCGTCGATCACGCTGGTTCCCATGTCTTCGTTGATTCGGGTAATCATTTTGCTTTTGGCGTTCACCAACTCACTCCGAAGCGGTGCCGACTCAATCTCGATATACAAAATCCGTTCTTTCACATACAGCCGACGTGTACGCGACGCGATGGTATGGCCCATCATTTTGGCCCAAAACGCTTCTAAATACGTCTCGTTGAACCGCGATTGAAGCTGGTAATGTTTCAGTAATTGATTGATGGCATCCTTAACGGTTGTCGTGCCGGGGTTTCGGCGGGCACCGTCGCGGTTGTAACGATAGACTTCATTCATAAAATAGGGTGGCAAGCCATTACGAGAGTGCGTTTAACAAAGGTAAAACAATCGCGTAGGGATAAAACCGCTCACGCAAATTTTCGCGGAAACTTTTGCGCCCGTGCGTTTTGGGCCTTATACTTGCACCATCAAGTCAGCCAATGTGCCACTTTCTTCGGCACCAACGGGTCTATTCGCCCGCCCGGTTGATTTATAAAGAAGCGAGGAGAGATCAGGCTCTACGAATCG
>JAYVAP010000297.1:0-5002 GCA_043750915.1 Spirosoma sp.
TTTCACATTGGTCAGACGGAATGACGTTAGTAAGTAAAAGCGTCATAATCGCATACTAAACAGTCTTTTCTGGCGACCTCCCACTACTACAAAACGGCGACTGAGATCCATGCAACAAAGCCGCGGAAAGAACAAAATCCAATACTTAGCTCACCAACGCAATGCTACAGATAAAGTTTGCCGGTTATCAGGTTTTGCCCGGTTCTGCAAAACCTGATAACCAGTAACTTTATTTGTCACTCAATATCAGCGGTACGTTGCCCCGGCTGCCCATAATGATGATCTTGGCATTGGGCGACGCGGCCAGTTCGCGCTGCGCTTTAATTTGTTCGTATTGCAACTGCTTGTCGCTCAGGCCCGTCGACAGAATTTTTTGGTAATCGGCAATGCCCTGGGCTTCTACCCGCTTCCGCTCGGCTTCCTGCCGTTCTTTGGTCAGCACAAACTGCATTTTCTGGGAATCCTGCTCGGCGTTGATCTTCGACTCAATTGTTTTTTTGACCGACGCGGGCAAATCAATGTTCCGAATCAGCAGCTGCTCCAGCATCAGGCCCCGCTTCCTGAAATCTGTTTCGATGGTCTTGTAAATCCTGGCCTGAAACTCATCGCGCCGGGTCGAATACAGCGCAATGGCATCATAATAAACAGCATTATCGCGGATGCGCGTCCGGGTAATGGGCCGCACAATTTTATCGGTATAGTCGGGTCCGATTTCGCGCAGAATCCGGGGCGCGTCGGCGGGTACCACGCGGTACAAAACCGTCAGGTCGATAACCACCTCCAGCCCATCGGCGGTGAGCACGCGAATGGCATCGTCGCCCTGTTTCTGACCTTCGTCATTCGTGGCCGACATCGTATAGTTCTGGGTTTTAACATCGAACTCCGTTACGTTGGCCAGGGGGTTCACAAAACTCAGCCCAGAGTTGATGGCCTGGTCGCCGACATTACCAAACAGCGACACTACGCCCACCTGTCCGGCATCGATCTGCCGGACGCTGGAAGTGAGTAAACCAATCACAATCAGAATAACCCCCACGACTTTAACGGGACGCGAATAGTGCGAAAAGGCAATGGCCGGGGTGTTGATGGCAAATCCGGCGATGAGCGCGAAAATGCCGATGACAAGAAAGAACATAGTCGGTATAAAATTACAGATGACAACGCAAGCGCGGCCGCAACAGACGGCACACGGTAATGAAAACAGCTTAGCTCCCCTGATAACAGGCCTGAAATAAGTAGTGTCAGACCGGATTTACGGGTAAGAATCCGGCTTAAAATACGGACAAAAATACGCCAAAAAGAAGCGCGTTAGGCCAGCAAAAAGACCAGCGGGTGCGGACCCTGTCAGCCGGTTGCCGGGCTGGATGAACTCATACACAGAAACACAAAAAAGGCATTCGGAGCTTCCGAATGCCTTTTTTACCAAACGAGTCAGCGTGTTAGCGGGACGTTTTGGTGATTTTCTTGGGGGCTTTGGCCGGTGTCACTGCTGGTGCCGGAACTGCGGCTGTTGCAGTTTCTTTTGCGGCTACTACCTCGCCTTTCAGAATCAGAACCGTTTGGGCCACTTCGGCATTTGTGGTTACCGTTACTGACTTGTTGAACGGACCTGCCGAGGCTGCGTTGAAAGTGGCCGATACCGTACCTGTTTGACCCGGCATAATAGGCTCGCGCGAGAAGGTGGGCTTAGTGCAGCCGCAGGAGGCCTGGGCATCGCTGATGACAAGCGGATCGGTACCCGTGTTTTTAAACTCGAACTTGTAGGTCACTGGCTTACCCTGCTCGACCTTACCGAAATCGTGGGTCTCTTTACTAAACTTGGCAACACCCTTCTGGGCATGGCCAACTGAGACAAACACAAACAAAGCTACGAAAAGTGAAAAAATAGTTTTCATTGTATTAAACAGAATTATGGTTTGGTTGTTAAGATGCATTGCCCCGTATTGTATGCCCGTGCAAAGAGTTTGCCAAATAGTCTCCAGTTGCTTACGGGTCAACAAATAAACGCAAAATTTCGTTTTTTTGAAAGCTACCTCGTTTTATCTTACTTTTACCTGTCCGTGAAGCCAACAAAACAGCTACGCCTACAGACCTCATCAATAAACTAATGTTGTACGCTTTCAACCCGTAGCACTGCTGTGATAGCAAACGAACAACTCCGCACAACTGATATCCTCTCCCGCGAGAAAATCCTCTCCGACTACCGGCTGGCCTGCGAAAGCCGTCAGACGAGTTTGCTGGGCCGACGCGACGTGATGGGTGGACGAGCCAAATTCGGCATTTTTGGCGATGGCAAAGAACTGGCCCAGCTGGCCGCAGCCCGCGCCTTCGAGCGGGGCGATTTCCGGTCGGGCTACTACCGCGATCAAACATTTGTGGCCGCCCTGGGCGAACTGCGCTGGTCAGAGTTTTTCGCTCAGCTCTACGCCCATACCGACCTGGCCGCCGACCCCAACACTGCCGGACGTTCTATGAACGGCCACTTTGCCACGCGCTGGGTCGATGAACAGGGCCAGTGGCGCAACCAGACTGAACTATATAATTCGGTGTGCGACATTGCCCCCACGGCCGGGCAACTTCCGCGTGCGCTGGGCCTGGCCTACGCGTCCAAGTTGTTTCGGGCCAATCCGGCACTCGATGAGCTGACCGGCTTTTCGCGCCGGGGCAACGAAATCGTGTTCGGCACCATTGGCGATGCCTCCACCTCGCAGGGCATGTTCTGGGAAACCATGAACGCAGCCGGGGTGTTGCAGGTGCCGCTGCTGATGTCGGTTTGGGACGATGGCTACGGCATTTCGGTGCCGGTAGAATACCAGACCACAAAGGGCAGCATCTCGAAAGCACTGGCCGGTTTCCAGCGCGATTCCGACGACAAAGGCTTCGAGATTTTTACGGTCAAAGGCTGGGATTATGTGGCCCTGGTGGAAACCTACCAGCAGGCTGCCCATATTTGCCGCACCCAACATGTGCCCGTGCTGGTACACGTGCAGGAGCTAACGCAACCGCAGGGGCACTCCTCCTCCGGCTCACACGAACGCTATAAATCGAAGGACCGGCTGGCCTGGGAAGCCGCCCACGATTGCAACGTAACATTTCGGCAGTGGATACTTGAAAACGGATACGCCACCAGCGAAGAACTCGAAAGCATTGAAGGCCAGGCGAAACAAGTGGCCAAACAAGCCCGAATCGGTGCCTGGAGTGCTTATCAGCAGTCGATGAAAGACGATTTTAACGAAGCCGTTGACCTGCTGCAGCAAGCCGCCCGCCACCACCCAAAGGCCAGCGAATTGATGACTATTCGGGAAGAGCTGCGCAAAATCAGTACGCCCCTGCGCCGGGATGCTGTGACGGCGGTGCGGAAAGCCATCCGGTTGCTGCGCACCGATACCGGCACCGCCCGGCAGGGGTTACGGGCCTGGCTTGAACGCACCAACGACGAAAACGAAGACCGCTTCAACTCATACTTATACAGTCAGTCGGCAGAATCGCCCATGCAGGTTCAGGGCGTGCCCGCCCGCTATGCCGTCGATGCGCCCCTGCTGGATGGGTATTTGCTGATGCAGCATTATTTCGATAATCTCTTTGCCCGCGATGCCCGTTTGGTGGCACTGGGCGAAGACGTTGGACAGATTGGGGATGTGAATCAGGGGTTTGCGGGCCTTCAGGAGAAATATGGTGAGGTGCGCATTACCGACACCGGTATTCGGGAAACAACCATCATTGGGCAGGGTATCGGGCTGGCGATGCGCGGACTGCGACCCATTGTCGAGATTCAGTATTTCGATTATATTTATTATGCCTTAGCTACCCTGACCGACGACCTGGCGACGCTGCATTACCGCACCAAAGGGGGCCAGAAAGCTCCGCTCATCGTTCGCACGCGGGGCCACCGGCTGGAGGGCATCTGGCATTCGGGCTCGCCCATGGGTGTTATGGTCAGCAGCCTCCGGGGCATGCACGTGCTGGTGCCCCGCAACATGACGCAGGCCGCCGGTTTTTATAACACACTCCTCAAAAGCGACGACCCCGCCCTGCTTATCGAATCGCTGAACGGCTACCGGCTTAAAGAAAAACTACCCGATAACCTCGACGAATTCTGCGTGCCGCTGGGTGTGCCCGAGGTGCTGCGCGAAGGCACCGATGTAACCGTGGTTACATACGGCTCCATGTGCCGGATTGTGGTGGAAGCCGCCGGGCAACTCGCCCCCATGGGTATCAGCGTGGAAGTAATTGATGTGCAAACGCTGTTGCCTTTCGACAGGTATCACTCGATTGTCGATTCCATCAAAAAAACCAACCGGGTTGTTTTTGCCGATGAAGACGTACCGGGCGGTGCATCCGCATTTATGATGCAACAGGTTCTGGAACAGCAACATGCGTATCGATACATTGACTCGGCTCCACGAACGCTTTCGGCCCGTGCCCACCGACCGCCCTACGGCTCCGACGGTGACTATTTCTCAAAACCCAGCGTTGACGATGTTATAGAAACGGTGTATGCGCTGATGAGCGAGAGCGACCCGGCGCGGTACCCCGAAATTTAGAGATCAAACACAGCCAAACGACAGACGCACAGCGTTCACTCAGTGGGGTAAAAGATTATTGACCTCCGTGAACTCCTTACACCCCCCGTTCCTGCGTGTTTCCCTTAAAATCCGATGCGTTATTTCAACGACATACAATCCGGCATCAGAACGACCCTCCGGGGCTTAGGTCTCACGCTGCGGCACCTGCGCCAGGCCACCCACCGCCGAACGGCCGAAGGCATTGCCAGCGATACATATTTCGATTTGCAGAATGGTTTGGTCACGCTCCAATACCCGCAGGAGCAACTGCCCATTCCCGATAATGGCCGCTACCGCCTGCGCAACGAAATCGACGACTGCATTGTCTGCGATAAATGCGCCAAAATTTGCCCCGTCGACTGCATTACCATCGATGCCATCAAAGCCACCGGAGAAGTTGGGCGGGCATCAGACGGCTCGCCCATCCGGCTCTATGC
>JAYVAP010000298.1:0-3128 GCA_043750915.1 Spirosoma sp.
CCAATAATCAGGGAAGAATGCATGTGCTGAAAACTGATTTTATGCTGCGATAATCACAATGCGTACCTATTTCTGTTCAGATCAGGCGACCCAGGTTGCTGACGGGTATGCAGGCTACCTGGTGCTTTTGCGGGTCCCAACTGTGGACTTTCGGGCAGAATAATACTTTATAAAGAACTTGCTCACGGGCACTGTTTCACAAAAACCCTTTGAGTCCTCATTAATAGCCTGTAAACGGCTACTCTCTATTTTTTTCAATAAACAAAAATTGCATTTTTCTTAGCAGGGCTTGACTTTGTGGTTACGATGCCCAAACTTAGGCAGTCCATTGATGTTCTGTTTCAATTCACCTTTAAAAGCGACACAATGAGACTACAAATGCACGCCGTTAAGTTCACGGCCGATCAAAGCCTGCTGGATTTCATTCAGCTGAAACTCGACAAGTTAGACACCTTCCACGACCGCATCATTGGCGCCGAGGTGTTTCTGCGGTTAGACGGGGCCGACTCCAACAAGGTGAAGGAGAAGGTCGTTGAAGTTCGCCTGACCATCCCCGGCAAAGAGTTGTTTGTGAAAGAGCACGACAAAAGTTTTGAGACCGCCGTTGACCGGGTGCTCGATGTGCTGAAAGACAAACTCGTTCGCTGCAAAGAAAAACGGAGTGACATCTCCCCCCCGGCCATCGCAGCGGCCAAATCCCGACAACAGGAAGAGGTCTTTGAACCCGACGAGTTATAAATGATGCCGGCAAATACGGCAAAAAGCCACGCTGCACAGCGTGGCTTTTTGCCGTTTATATAGCACGGCCGTGGTGCTTACAGCCCGAATGCGGCTTTTACTTTGTCAACAAAATCGAGTTTCTCCCAGGTGAACAGCTCGACCTCCATCGTTTTGGTTTGCCCGTTGGCCCCAAATGTTTTGGTGACCACTTCATTTTTGCGGCCCATGTGGCCATAAGCGGCCGTTTCGGAATATATGGGATTGCGTAGTTTCAGCCGCTGCTCAATGGCGTAAGGTCGCATATCGAACAGTTGGGCAATTTTTTCGGCAATCACACCGTCGTGCATGTCAATTTTAGCAGTACCATAGGTGTTCACATACAGGCCGCAGGGCTTGGCCACCCCAATGGCGTAGGAAACCTGCACCAGCACCTGATCGCAGAGACCGGCAGCCACCAAATTTTTGGCAATGTGCCGCGTGGCATAAGCCGCCGAACGATCTACCTTAGAAGGGTCTTTGCCCGAGAAAGCTCCCCCGCCGTGGGCACCTTTGCCGCCGTAGGTATCCACAATGATCTTACGGCCCGTCAGACCCGTGTCGCCGTGGGGTCCGCCAATGACGAACTTACCCGTTGGGTTGATATAATACGTGATATCGCCATCGAATAAACCATGCAGGTCGGTTTTCTGAGCGGCTTTCACGCGGGGAATCACAATGTTAATGATGTCTTCGCGAATCCGGGCCAGCATCGTCACATCGTCGGCAAAATCGTCGTGCTGCGTCGAAACCACGATGGTGTCGATGCGGATGGGCTGATCGTCGTCGGAATATTCGATGGTTACCTGCGATTTGGCATCCGGGCGCAGGTAAGGCATCAGGTCGATTTCGTGGTTACGGATGGCCGACATTTCGCGCAGAATGGCGTGGGCCAGATCCAGCGGCAGGGGCATGTAGTTGTCGGTTTCGTTGGTGGCGTAGCCAAACATCATGCCCTGATCGCCCGCGCCCTGGGCGTTGGCTAAGCTCTCAAAATCGTTGCTGTCAGCCTGACGGTCAACGCCCTGATTAATGTCGGCCGACTGGTCGTGCAGGGCCGAAAAAATGCCGCACGAGTTGGCTTCAAACATGTATTCGCTCTTGGTATACCCAATTTTACGAATCACATCACGGGTAATTTTCTGAACGTCTAAGTAAGTATCGGTTTTTATTTCGCCGGCCAGCACCACCTGCCCGGTTGTCACGAGCGTTTCGCAGGCTACTTTACTGGCCGGATCGAAGGCTAAGAAATTGTCGATCAGGGCATCGGAAATTTGATCAGCGACTTTGTCGGGATGTCCTTCAGAAACAGATTCGGACGTGAAGAGATAAGGCATTTTTTCTCCGGATAGCTTGGTTTGAATGGACAAAGCTAACGGTTTCCTGGTAAGAGACAAACCAATGCAACCAACAGGCCAGCGCAACCGGTTGGTCAGGCAAACAATTTCCGACGCAGCACATCGAAAAAAGCCACCGTAAACGGCCACGACGGATAGGTAGCAAAAAAACGTAGCTCTTCCAGAAAGTTGGTATCTTCGTCCAGAAACCGAAAAGCGTTAACCGGGCGGTTTTTGGCGTAAAAGCGCGTAAATATATCGTCGGCCGGATGGCGGTGGTTCTCCAGCACATTCAGCAGAACACTGTCGTATAGTTTGAAGCGCCTGCTGAACCACGATGGATTGCGGTTGGGCTTGCCCGTTGCGGCCAGGTTAGAGACAATGTCGCGCAGATACTGTTGCGTGCGCTGAAATGTGTAGCCCGTGGAGGCTTTTGTGTGCCCGCCCGACGTGCCGATCCGGATAATATGGGCCGATGGGTTTTCCTGCGTTCGGGTGTCGCTCATGGGAATAACGCCATACTCCGTTTCGGTGATCTCGTAGGCACCCGTGTCCAGAAACCGGTCGATATACTGCCGGATATCGTCGTCATATTCGGCGTCGGTCAGGAGTTTATCATTAAAAAGCGTGAACTCGACCAGCGCGGTTTGCGCATCGAAGGGCATCACATACACAAACCGGCAGTCGCCGTGCTGCGCCACCCGAAAATCCATGATCTCCGGTTGTTGTGGATCGAAACAGGGCTTTTCGGTTTTAATGACCCAGCCCTTGAAATGTTGCAGCAGATTATGGTGTTCGGGCTGGTCGGTTCGCAGCAAAAATGTGCTATCAAACACATAATCAGCGATATACGGCTCATCATCGGCAATAACAAACCCACCCTGTGGCGTGTCTTTTATGCGGTTAATCGTTGCCTGACGACGCTCGATGTTGGGCCATTTATCGAGTTCGTTCTGCACGAAAGTATAAAAGTCGATACCACGCAGCATCTTATAGTACTACGTGCCGAGGTCGAGCGGACCGGCGTGGGTGGTG
>JAYVAP010000299.1:0-3526 GCA_043750915.1 Spirosoma sp.
AGTAGCCCAGCAATGTGTATAGTGCCAGCCCTAAGTTAAGCGACCATAGCAGCGACCGAAAAAAGAAGGAAATCAACCGACCAATCCGTGTCCTTACGCCCATATTATCATTGCCAGGCGGGATAAGACACCCCGTTCCGGGCCAAAATTAAGGCATAATGGCTGAAAACCCCGCATCCGGTTTAACCCGAAGGCTTGCGATGCACACAGGAATGTACTATATTTGCGCTACGAAAAATGGACGGCGTTGGTAAAAAAAGGGAGTCGGACTCCCTTTTTTGTTTTTTTATACCTTATGGACGATAAAGCACGGATAACTGAATGGCTACAGCCATACCTGAACAACGACCAGCTCTATATCGTTGATGTTCAGGTAGTTGGCCGTCAGGGTGGGCGCATTAAAGTAACCATTCTGTTAGACAGCGATACGGGTATCACCATTGAAGAGTGCGCGTCGATCAGCCGTCGGCTGGGTGGGCAGATGGATGAGTCGAATTTTTTTGGCGAAGCCCCGTTTATCCTCGAAGTTTCGTCGCCGGGGGTTGATTTTCCTCTCACCTTCAGGCGGCAGTACATTCGAAACATCAGTCGTCAGCTCACAGTTACGTTTCTGGACGACACCGTGCAGACAGGGCGGCTGGAATCGGTGGCCGAAGACCAAATTGTACTCGACATTATACCACCGAAAATGTCGAAAAGTAAACAAAAAAAAGAAGGCCTGTTAATTGCCAACGTCCCGGCTGGCCCTACGCCAATCCTGTTCGGGCAAATTAAGCAGGCAAACGTAGCCATATCATTCAACTAAGTTTAGGCCACCTGTTTTTGTAAATTCACGGTGGCGTGCCGAAAAAAGATGAGCCCAGCCTTAAAACCTGATCCCAAAGCCACAACCAGTGCCTTGCTGATCGAATCATTCGCCGAATTCGCCCGGTCCAAAAATATTGACCGGCCTACCATGATTGCCATCCTGGAAGAAGTTTTCAGGACCATGATTCGTAAGAAATACACCACCGATGAGAACTTCGACGTGATTATCAACGCCGAAAGTGGTGATCTGGAAATGTGGCGGACGCGCGAAATCGTGGACGACGAATCGGAGGATATCTGGGACTACGACAAGATTCCCCTGGCCGAAGCCCGCAAAATCCAGGACGATTTTGAGGTGGGCGAGCAGGTAGCCGAAGAAATAAAGTTGGATGATTTTGGCCGGCGGGTGGTGCAAACCGCCCGGCAGACCCTGATTCAGAAAATAAAGGACATGGAGAAGGAACTTCTCTACCTGAAATATAAAGATCAGGTTGGCGACCTCGTCACGGCGGAAGTCTACCAGTTGCTCAAGCACGAAATTATTCTGGTCGATTCGGAAAACAACGAGCTGAGCATTCCCCGCACGGAGCAAATTCCCAAAGACCGCTACCGCAAAGGCGAGTCGGTGAAAGCGGTTATCAGCCGCGTGGAAATGCTTAACGGCACGCCAAAAATTGTGCTCTCCCGCACATCGCCGGTGTTTCTGGAGCGTCTGTTCGAGATTGAAGTACCCGAAATTTACGATGGCCTCATCTCGATCCGCAAAATTGTTCGGGAGCCGGGCGAGCGGGCCAAAGTGGCCGTTGAGTCCTACGACGACCGCATCGACCCGGTTGGTGCCTGCGTGGGGATGAAAGGCTCGCGGATTCACGGCATCGTGCGCGAGTTGGGCAACGAAAACATCGACGTAATTAACTACACTGAGAATTTTGAGCTGCTCATCAGCCGTGCCCTAAGCCCGGCCAAAGTCAGCTCGATGCAAATTGACCAGGATGCCAAACGCGTATCGGTGTTTTTGAAGCCCGATCAGGTATCGCTCGCCATTGGCAAAGGTGGACAGAACATCAAACTCGCCGGTCGCTTAGTCGACATGGAAATCGACGTGTTCCGGGACAACGAAGGGCAGGAAGATGACGAAGATGTTGATTTGATGGAATTCTCCGACGAAATTGACAGCTGGATGATTCAGGAACTGCGGAAAGTGGGTCTCGACACGGCCAAGAGTGTGCTGGCCCTGAGCAAAGAAGAACTGGTCCGGCGCACTGATCTTGAAGAAGATACGGTGGAGGAAGTGCTGAATATTTTGAAGCAGGAGTTCGATTAATTACACTTGCCAGCAAATAGTTGCGACAAAAAGCCGGGCCACCGGCGTTGATTTTGCACTATTCAGCCGTCATTATAGAATCAAGGGATTTTTATTGCTACGACTGTTGTTCAACCTACATCAACAACGAGTAGATTTGCCGAATATAGACCGAAAATATGGCAGAAGATAAGTCAATGCGCCTGAGCCAAGTGGCAAAAATCCTCAACAAAGGGCTTTCCTCTGTTGCTGGTAGTCTGTCTGCCAAAGGGTTTAAGGTCGAAGTTAATCCTAACACCAAAATCAGTACTGAACAACTGGAAGTGTTAGCAAAGGAGTATAAATCCACGGAACTCCTGAACGGCACCCGCCGAACAGAACCCGCCCCGGTTGCCGTTGCCGAGCCAGCGCACCGCCGGGAGGAAGATGTCATTTTATACCGTCGTGATGACGCAGGACGTCCAATTGTCGATGCAAAAACCGGACCTGCCCGCCAGGAACCGCTGCGGACAGACACCCCGCCGGCTCCGGTTAGTCTAAAACCAGCTCCGCAAACAGTTCAAACCGGTTTGCCGGGTCTGACAATTGTAGGCAAAATTGACCTGAACGCAAAACCAACCCCACCCCCCGCCCCGACTGCTAAAGCATCAGGGCCGACGGTGGTACCCGTTGAGATGCCCAGGGTCGAATCGCCCAAGCCCGTTGCCCCATCACCCCGTTTGGAAACGCCGGCACCATCCGGTGCGGCACCATCCGGTGCGGCACCATCCGGTGTGGCACCATCCGGTGTGGCACCCGTTGCTGTGGTTGCTGACATCAAGCCAGTTCCAGTCCTTGAAAGCAAACCGGCTCCGGTAGAACTGCCAAAAGCAGCGTCTTCGATACCAGACGTGCCCAAACCCGTTGTGGTTCAGGCACCAGTTGAGTCGGCACCGGTTGCAGTTGTTACGCAACCCGCCGTTCCTAAGTCAACGGCTCCGGCAGCTAAACCCGCAGTAACTGCACCACCTATCAGTAACAAGCCCGCCCCCACAAAACCAGACCTGACCGCTGCCCCAGTGTCGGTGGCCCAGCCAGCTACGCAACCCGCTGCCATACCAACAGAGCCGACACCCGAATCGGCAACGATCCGGGCAGCCGGTAGTCACCAGCTGGGCGGATTGAAAATTCTCGGCAAAATTGAACTGCCCGTCAGCAACTCGCGTCAGGGCGGTGGCGGCAGCAACGCCGACAAAAAGAAACGCAAACGCATTCGCGGTGGTCGCGAGGGCACTGTTGGTAGTAGCCCCTCCCCCGGTCAGGGTGGTAACGGCCAGCCACAGGGCCAGGGCACTGCCAATCCACGTCCACCCCGCGAAGGGCAGGGCGACCGGGGACCCGCTAACCGGGTTCCGGGCGACCGCAACCAAACCGGTG
>JAYVAP010000300.1:0-2472 GCA_043750915.1 Spirosoma sp.
ACAAGGCTACCCGACGGCGGGTTTGCCACAGGCCCACGCCCGCCAGAATAGTCAGGTACAGGCCTGGGCTGCCCTGCCCGTAGCTCTCGAAAGAATCGCGCAGCAACTGCGTGTAGGGAACCGCAACAGTATCCAGTTCGGGCAGATACGGAATCAGCAGCCGCGCCGGGTGCGACCAGGCCCGCAGATCGGGCACTGTGCCAAAGTCGAACTGCCAGGCCGTGAAGGCAATTTGTAGCGTCAGCGGCAAAAACAGGTACAGACTCACCCCAATTAGCCCCAGTTGCAGCCAGATCAGGCCCCGCTGCCGGGCATACTGCCCGCGCAGGTAAATTCCCAGTCGGGCGGGCCATGTAGTCAGGGGGGCATATTGCCGGTAGAGAACCACCGCCAGCACGGGCACGATGATGGTTGTGAAGGTGAGGGCAAACCCAGCCACGTAGGCCAGCTCCTGCCCCAGAATCTGCACGTGTAGCCAGACCCACAGCAGCAGGTAGGGCAGCGAAACGGGCCGTTTCTGAACCACGTCATACAGCAGCCGGTAGGTTGCCACAATACACAGCGTGGTCCAGTGACCCACGCAGACGTTGAGGTGAACCGGGAACTTGAACACGGCATAAGCGTTGAAGACCGACACAATCAGCCCGCCGACGAACGATTTTGGCAAGCCAAAGCGGGGGCGCAGCAGCCAAAACGTACCCACCGCAGCAACGACCAAACTATATACATAATAAAACTGCAGATAGGGGCCAGGTCCGCCAAACAGCCGGTAACAGGCCGCATACCAGTAATCCCGCTCGAACCCCCAATCCAGAAACACCTGATTCAGCCCATACGGATAAAACGTCTGGTTATTGAGCAGATCAAGCTGCGGAAACGGCCGGAACGAAAGGTTCTTCCCGAAAAAATACCCGACATATTCATACTGGTCGGTGTCGTTGCCATCGGAGAGCGGGTGTCGGAAATCGCCAACAATGGCAGCGGTCAGGCCAGCCGTCAGCAGGGCGAGCACAACCGTCCAGAATCCGTTGGGCAGCTGAAAAATAAATTGAGCGGGCGGGCGATCAGGAAATAGCGGTCGATTCATGCGAATAATCCGGGCTTCGTGGAGCCGGGCCGGGCAAAAGTCTCGGTAAACGGCTATTTTTGCAAGCCTTTACGGGGGGCTGGCATACCCAACTGGCCGAAAGAACCCTGTTTCGGGCTGAGAATCTACTGCAAAAACGGGCCAGACGATCCGTTAAACCTCCATATGGCTGATTACAACCACCGCGATACCGAAAAAAAATGGCAGGATTTCTGGGAGAAAAACCAGACCTACCGAACCGAAACCACCACCACCGACACACCGGACCGTATCGGTCGGTCGGAAGGCCGTCCCAAGTTCTACATCCTCGATATGTTTCCCTACCCGTCGGGGGCGGGTCTGCACGTGGGGCATCCGCTGGGCTACATTGCCTCGGACATTGTTTCGCGCTATAAACGGCTGAAGGGTTATAACGTGCTGCACCCGATGGGCTTCGACTCCTTTGGGTTGCCCGCCGAGCAATATGCCATCCAAACCGGGCAACACCCCGCCCTGACCACCGAAGCAAACCTCACCCGCTACGTGGAGCAGCTGAAAAATATTGGTTTCAGCTACGACTGGTCGCGCGAGGTGCGCACCTCCGACCCCGCTTATTACAAGTGGACGCAGTGGGTTTTTATGGAACTGTTCCGCTCGTGGTATAACCGGGAAACCGATAAAGCCGAACCCATTGAGACGCTGCTGGCTAAGTTTTCTGTCAATGGCACGACCGGTGTCAATGCCGTGTGCGACGGAGATACGGGTACCTTCACGGCTGCTGAATGGAACGCCCTGTCCGAGACGGAACAGTATGCCACCACGCTCCGGTACCGGCTGACCTACCTCGCCGATGCGATGGTGAACTTTTGCCCGGCACTGGGTATGGTGCTTTCCAACGATGAAGTGAAAGATGGCCCCGGTGGATACCGGGTGTCGGAGCGGGGCGGCTACCCCGTGGAGCAGAAACTCATGCGCCAGTGGATGATGCGCATTACTGCCTACGCCGACCGCCTGCTGACGGGCTTAGCGCGTATCGACTGGACCGAATCCATCAAAGAGCAGCAGCGCAACTGGATCGGAAAATCGGTGGGCGCAGCGGTAAAATTCCCACTCGAGTCTGAAAATGAGCAGTTTATTG
This sequence comes from Spirosoma sp., assembly GCA_043750915.1. Taxonomy (GTDB): domain Bacteria; phylum Bacteroidota; class Bacteroidia; order Cytophagales; family Spirosomataceae; genus Spirosoma. The sequence continues at coordinate 2,205 of JAYVAP010000300.1, forward strand.
AAGTTTTTACCACCCGCGTCGATACCATCTACGGTGTCACGTTTATGGTGCTGGCTCCTGAACACGAACTGGTGCCGGGCCTAACCACGCCCGACCAGCAGGACGCTGTTACGGCCTATGTGCAGGCCGCCAAACTGCGCTCCGAACGCGACCGCATGGCCGACACCAAAGCTGTGTCGGGCGTGTTCACGGGCAGTTACTGCCTCAATCCGGTCAATGCTGAGCGGGTGCCCATCTACTTAGCCGACTATGTGCTGGCGGGCTACGG
>JAYVAP010000301.1:0-10293 GCA_043750915.1 Spirosoma sp.
AACGCCTTGATCACATCGACGTGAACGCACTGCCCCACGTTCAGAAAGGGGTAATTGGAAACGCTTCGTTTGCGGCCATTGACCATTACTTCGCGGTCCTCGATGTCGAAACCCAGGTGCAGGTGCCGCGTGGCCGACTGTATACCATAGATCAATCCGCCCGTATCGAACAGCGGGCCGCCACTCTGCCCGCGTAAACCGGGTGTGCTCATTTCAATGCCCGTGATACCGCCGTTTTCGCTCAGCAGCCGCGTCACAATGCCATCAATGGGAAAGCGGGGCGAGGTGGTGCGGCCGGTGGTGGTCCACTCAATGTCGTCGGTGGCGGCATTGTAGCGGAAGTTGGTGAATTCTGGAAATGGGTAGCCTAACCGGCAAAGGCTCCGGCCGGGCTTCACGCGGCTGCTGTCGCCCAGAAACGTGGCGTAGGACCGGTACAGGGTTGGTCCGTAGCCATCAAAACGCAGCAGGGCCAGGTCCTGCGTAGGATGCATATCAACGGTCAACTTGGCCTCGTTGCTGCATCCAACAAAATAATTCTGAACCCGGATGATGGTCTCGGACTGGAGCTTGAATTTGGCTTCCAGCTGGCTGATACGCACGGCGGCATCTTTCTCGCGCAGCACATCCCGGCGGGCACCCTGAAAACTCCGGTAGTTTTGGTAAATGGTGTCGGCTTTGGTAATGAGTTCGGCTACGTGTTTGCAGGTAACCGCGCAGCCGTGTTCATTCACAAAAAAAAGCGTGGCACTGCCGGGAACAATCTCGCTGTGACCGTAGAGCCGGACAATGGAATGAAGCGGTCGGGTAAAGGGATCGATGCGCTCGATGGCGTCAACAAACATAAACAGTTGCTAAAACAATGAGCCGGCAAGTTAGGCACGCGTGCCCACCAACCGACTCACTGACCTGCCAACGGGCTTGTTTTTATTTCTTCACCCGGGTCGAATCGCGGATACCGAGTGCCCCCGGTGCTGTAGAATCGGCTACCTGCCCGTGGGCTTCCCGAATGCTTTGTTTGGTAGCCGCCGAGGTATCTTCTGCCTCATTAGATTCTACGCGGGCGGTGGAGTCGGTGCTGATGCCGTCGGTACTGTTCTGGTTTTCCCGGCATTTTTGCAGAATCAGGGCCGCCACCAGCACCGCAACGGCAATGATGGCCCAGCGCAGCCAGCGTGCGTTTTCGCGCCGACGGTCGCCCTCGGCACTTTTGGGAATGTTGGGGTTGATAAGCGTACCGCTGAAATTGTCGGCACCCTGAACCTCGGTTTGGGGTCCGGTGGGGGTTTGCAATTCATCAAAACCAAGCAGACTGTCCAGTTCGTTGAGACCCTCTGGCAGGGCTTTCCGGAACTCGGTGGCCTGGCCAAGCAGCAGGGTTGAGAGGCTGTGGGTGGTCAGGCCGTTTTCCTGCCGTTGCCGCCCCAGCACACCCATCAGTACCGACCCCGCCAACCCCAGAATCGTTTGCACCGACGCGGGCTGAGTGCCGCTATGGGGGCCTATGAGCTGGGTAACGCGGGAGAGGTTTTGACCGAAGATTTCGTCCAGAAAAGCGTGCCCGGCGTTGGCTGCGCTGGCGGTTTGCTGGTGCTCGTCGAGAACTTGACTGACATCGAGCGGTGTGTTGGCGTAGTCCCCTTTTTCGAGCAGGCTCATCACCGACGAGGCTCCTCCCGGTGCCTGAACGCGCCGGGTAAGGCCGCCCAGCAACGTAGGTAATATCCCGTTAACGGCTTTGCGTGTGGTGGCGGGCGACTCGGTTAGTTCCCGGCTGAGCCGGTCGATAACGCCGGGCGTAAATTGTTCTTTCAGGTAGGCTAACAGATGAACGGCCATTTTTCAAACGTTGGTTGATAGGCCATTAACCGGGCCATCGGGCCAAATGTTCGAGAAAGAAAGGGCGTGCAAAGGCAAAAAAAGAGGAGGGAGCCTAAAAAAAACGGGCGTTGGATGCGTTCGCCCGGATTCTTCTCCGCTCCCTCCTGATTGGTTTTTTTTACAGTTGCGGAATCCGCAGCACCTGGTCGGGGTAAATCAGGTCGGGGTTTTTCAGCATGGGCTTGTTGGCTTCAAAAATGATACCGAATTTGGCCGGGTCGCCATAGACTTCTTTGGAAATCTTCGACAGCGTGTCCCCCGATTTCACGGTGTAGTATTTGCCTTCGGCAGTTGGTTCGGCCACATCCAGCTGGTTGTCCACGGCTTCTACGCCCTCCACGTTGCCAACGGCCAGCGCAATTTTCTCGGAATCGGCCTGCGATTTCACCGAACCCATCAGCGTAACGGTGTCTCCTTTGGTTTTCACCGTCAGGCTGTTATACGACAGACCCAGTTGCTTAACGTGGTCCAGCAATGCCTGCGCCCGAACGGGTTCTACTTTTTCGGCCTGCGCCGGGTCGGCCGGGGCGGCTACCTGATCCTTGTTAAAAATTTTTTCTCCAACTCCCTTGAAAAACGATAATAAGCCCATTGATTTAATCTTGGTTTAGTGAAACATAACACAATTGGCCGGCAATTACGCCAACCTGATTGATTGAAACAACCCATTGGCGGCTCAAATGTTTAAGGTCCTGCAAGGAAGACGCACTACTATTTCATGAACACAGAGAAACTTCTTTTGCACAAATGCGTTAATTCTGCGTTATTTTTGTGCAAATCCATTACCCATCACTCAATATTCTATCAGCTGTTTTGCTATGCACAGTACACCAAAATTCCGGTGGAGTCTCCTGCTGTCGACACTTGTTGGCCTGGCTGCCTGCACCAACAATGATGTCGACCCAAACGCGGTTGCTGGTACGCCCTCCCGGGGAGATGCCGATTTTACCAGATACGTGGCTGTGGGCAATTCGCTGACGGCCGGTTTTGCCGACGGGGGGCTATACCGCAGTGGCCAGCTCAATTCGTACCCAAATATCCTGGCTGGGCAGTTCAGAACGGTGGGTGGGGGCGATTTCATCCAGCCGCTCTTCACCGAAGCGCAGGCCAGCGGGTCGGGCTACACCAAACTTACGCGGGTTCCCAATCCGGCCGATCCGGCCAGCTTATTGGCTGCACTGGGCCAGGTGGCACCGGGTGCCAACCGGGGGGGCAACATGGAAAGTGGTGCCGCTTTGCTGGCTGAGTTTACCACGCCCAATCAGAACCTCGGTGTGCCGGGCATCCGGGTGAGCGATGTGCTGACGGTGGGCTATGGCTCCCGGATGGGCAATCAGTATTTTGAGCGGTTAGTTACGGACAAAAGCAAAACTTACTTCCAGTATACGAGCGACAACCTGAGTGGTGCCACGTTTTATTCGTGCTGGTTAGGCAACAACGATGCGCTACAGTATGCCATTTCGGGCGGTGGGGCTGCCCTAACGCCAACGGCCCTGTTTACTACCAACTTCACGGCCATGATGAACAAACTGGCCGAAGGGGGGCGAAAAGGCGTGGTCGTTGCCGTTCCCGACATTACAAAGTCTCCCTTTTTCACCACGGCCACGGCACAAATTGCCGCCCAACTCAAGGCGTCGGGCATTCCGGGTCTGGCCATCAGCAGCAAATCAGCACCGGGCGGGGTCAGAATCTCCGGTACCGGCGACTATTTCCTGCTCTCCATTGCGCCCCTAATCGCCAACTTTATTGCCAAAGGCGTTGGGCTGAGCGCGGCCAATCCCATTCCCGATCAGTATGTGCTGGATGCGGCCGAGGTGCAAACATTGAGCACCCGCATCAGCGAATTCAACGCGGCCATGAAAGCGCAGGCCGATGCGAAAGGGGCTGCCTATATGGATCCAAATGGCATTCTGAATCAGATCACAGCGGCTACGGGCCTGGTCCGGAATGACATCACTTACACAGCCAGTTTCATTCAGGGGGGCGTTTATAGTCTCGACGGTATTCACCTCACGCCGGCCGGTTACGCACTGATAGCCAATGAAATAATCAAAAGTATCAATGCCAAATATAAGGCCACTGTTCCATCTGTCAATCCCGCCAACTACAATCGGGTGTTGCTCCAACCCTAACCACGCATTAAAATGACACAATTTTTTCTGGCCGCGCTGCTCCTGGCGGGCACAACGGTTGCCGTGGCGCAAACGCCCGCCACTGGCATCGAGTTTGGCGTTAAAGGGGGCGGCACCTTCACGCACGGTTTCACCACTATTCCGGCCCTGACCGTTGGGCCGGGCATTGAGGTGCCCCGGATCGCCAACAAAAACAACGGCATTGGCTTTGGGTATTTGGGCGGGTTATGGGCACGCAAAAATTTCAACACGTTCTTTGTTCAGGCAGAACTGACCTACAACCAGTTTGTGCTGAAGCAAAAAGTTGATATACTACTGGACGTAAATGCCAATCCGGCCTTAGCCAGTGGGCTGCCGGTGAGCGTTTTGCCGGGTCTGATCAATGCCTCGCTCAACACTACCTCGGAGTCTGTCCTACAGACGATCAACGTGCCCATTCTGGTTGGCAGGCGGTTCATGGGCGGGCGGTTGCGGGCCTATGCCGGTCCCAACTTTATTTTCGTTCAGAAAGCCGAAGCCAAGCGCAACACCACCGGGCAACTCAACGCAAATGGGGCAGTTGGCTTTCCCGAAACACCCATTCCTGCCACCAGCGGCACGACCAATCTGCTGAACAAATTTGAGGCCCGTAACTTGGAGGTAAAAGATTTTACGTATGCGTTGGAGCTGGGGGCCGGTTTTTCGCCCGTTAAGTGCCTGGAAGTCGATGTCCGGTATGCGGTGCCGGTGGGGGGGATTTACAAAGACAAAAACATTACAGGATTTCTGGGTATTGCCACGCTGTCGCTGGCCTACAAAATTTTCTGAAAAGGTAATTGATTTTCAGTTGCTTTGATAGCGCACCACCATTATCGCCCATTAGCTAAAGCACTTTTCCCGCCCGGCCAGATGGCTGGATTATGGCCCATCAGTTCATCGCTTTGGGATTGTTGTACCTTTGAAATCTGACCAGCGATGCTTTTGTCGACGTTTTATCCCGAAGTTACGTCAATAGGCCAACTCACTTGAAAACCCTACTTGTTATTGCCGGACCAACGGCGGTTGGTAAAACGAAACTCTGCGTACAGCTGGCAAAACGCCTTCAAACAGATGTTGTTTCGGCCGATTCGCGGCAACTCTACCACGAACTGAGCATTGGGACGGCTAAACCCACGCCCGACGAAATGGACGGCATAACCCACCATTTTGTTGATTCGCACAGCATACACGAACCCGTTAATGCCGGGGTCTACGAACGCGCGTGCTTAGCCCTGCTGACTACGCTATTCCAGCAAAAAGACGTGGTTATCCTGTCGGGCGGAACGGGGCTGTACATTAACGCCGTTTGCGCGGGTCTCGACGACCTGCCCCCGGTGGACCCGGCCCTGCGGCAGCTGCTGCTGACGCGCCTGAACGAGAGTGGCCTGGCGGTGCTTCAGGCCGAGTTGCGCCGGTTAGACCCCGTGTATGCCCAAACTGCCGATCTCAATAATCCCGTTCGGGTTACGCGGGCACTGGAGGTTTGTTTGGCCTCGGGCAAACCTTATTCGTCGTTCCGGCGGGCACAACCGGCGGTGCGCCCGTTCCGGTCGGTGCTGATTGCGCTCGACCGCCCGCGTGCCGAGTTATATGCCCGCATTGATGCCCGCATGGATGCCATGTTGCTGGCAGGGTTGGTGGAGGAAGTCCGTTCGCTGTTGCCCTATCAATCGCTGGCAGCTCTGCAAACAGTTGGCTATCAGGAGGTTTTCCCGTATCTCGCCCATCAGTATGGTCCCGACGAGATGGTTCGGTTGCTCAAGCGAAACTCTCGCCGGTATGCCAAGCGTCAGCTAACGTGGTTTCGCAATCAGGGCAACTACCACTGGTTTAGCCCGGACGATGAGGAAGGAATCCTGAATCTCACTGCGCCCGATAAGCCAGCATTCCGCCAATGACGTTGCGGACGTTGCTGAAGCCATTTTGCTCCAGAATCTGCTGCGCCATGGCACTGCGCTTGCCCGAGCGGCAATGCACAATCACTTCCTGGTCCTGGAAGCCATCAAGTTCGTCTAAACGATACGGTAAATCGCCCAGCGGAATCAGGCGGGCACCCATGTTGTCGGCTTCGTATTCGTTTGGTTCACGAACGTCGATGAGGTTCATGGTTTCGCCGGCATCGAGCCGCTTCTTGAGGTCCTGTACGGTAATATCCATGGGTACGGGCTGGTTAGTGGTAAATGAGTAGTTTTTGCGCCACGGCCTGGTCCCCCGCCCAGAGCCGCAGCAAATACAGGCCGTCGGGCAGGTGGCCCAGGTTGGCGGTTTGCTGCCCGCGTTCGGGTTCAATAATGTGCAGCAACTGCCCGCTCGTGCTGAACACTTCTAAACGGGTGAGGGGCGAATCCCAGCGAATCAGGCCGGTAGTCGGGTTTGGATATGCCCGCAGGGGCACAAGCGGTTCGGGTTCGGGCAGAGCCGTTACCAAGCCCGATCCTTTGCCGCCCATGACGGGCCTCAGCATGAACGCGCCGTTGATATTGAAAAGGGGGTTGCCGCTTTGATTTTGATCCCAGTTGTTGCCACCGTTATAAAAAATCTGCCTGCCAAAGGGGCTGTTCTTGTCAAAGCCCAGCCGCAGGAAGGTGGTATCGCTGGTGCTTATTTGTTGGTAACCTACATAAAAAGTGTCTTTCACGGCAACGCCCCGGTCAAACCTGAACTCAACAAAGCCGTTTCGGTAAGGCGCATACTGGGTAGCAAACAATTTCTGGTAGATGGGTGCTCCGGGCTGGCTTTTGTTATTCTGGCCTTTGCCGTTGCCAAATACCGTGACAACAAAAGGCTGACCAGTCTGGTTGGTGCGAAACGGCACGATAACTAACCGAACGCCCGACATGGTATCGGGTTTGTTAAGAATGTACTGCACCGCCACCCGCTCGCGGGGGCCAACCTGCAACCCAAACTCCCAGGACCCGTCGTCGTAGGCATAATAGTCGTCGAGCACGGTTTGCGCCGAGAGCGTATCGTTTCGGCGCAGGTCTACCCCCAGAATCTGCCCCAGCGCTTTATCCGGATTGACAACATCGCCCGTTTCGCCCGTCGTAATCAAGGTAAACTTCTGGCGCAATACCGCCCTGGTTTTGCTAAAGTTTGTGAAGGGTGTAAGGCTCACACTTTTAGGCTGCGACGTGTACGGATTTATGAAAGCGGCAATGGTTGACTGATCGTTTTGCAGCACTTGCCCCGATCCCTCGTCCAGCACACTAAATCGAAACGTAGTTACGTCAGCAGCACCCTTAAGACTTTTTATTTCGGTTGTAACCGTTTGGGCCATCGATTCCAGCGGGTTGACCTTATATTGGGCCATGGGCATGGCGGTATATTGTTTCAGCAGTGGGCTGAGGGGCATCCGCACTGCCAGATCGAGCGTAGAGCGGTCGTTGCGGGAGCGGCCCCTGTTGAGATAGACGTAATCAATATTCCAGGTGTCAAACGGGCCGGACTCGCGCCCGTAGCTCCGAAACCGAAACGCAAATGCGCCATGCAGGTAAGCGTCCGGTACTGAAATAAATACCTGCGTGAAGTTGTTGGTGGCAACGCCACCTTCGGCCCGCCAAATGGTTCGCCACACCTTGCTGCGGTCCAGAAACTGAACCGTCAGCGAGTCGCCCGCATCGGGCAGTTCGCCCTGCCCCCGCGCCTGCCAGTAGAAACTCAGAAAGACCGAATCGGCAGGGGTCAGCCCGGCAATATTGATCGGTTTCGAGGCCAGCGTGTCCGTATAGCCCTGGGCAAACTGGTTATTTCGAACGTAGGGCAGCCCATTGGCGGCCAGCCCGTCGAAAGAAGCCATGCCCACCGTGGGGTGGTTGGTCGACATGGTGTTGTTAATGTATACACCGCTGCCGGGTAGCCACAGGGCGGGGTCCGGCCGGTCGTTACCCGGCCCACCCCGCGCCGTCGGCGACGACCCCGTTGAGAAATCATCGAAAAACGGCAGACTCAGCGACGGCTGCGCCTGCGCGGGCAGGCGCAGAAAGCCGCCCAGCATCAACGAGAGGCAAACCAGCAAGTGTCTGGCAAAAGAGGTACAGTGCCAGGCAGGTAAAACACGTGTCATTTAGTATCCGCGTATCGGACTCTTGCCGATGGTTAATTGTCGTCGACCGGGCCAACTACCCACAAATCCATCGTTTCGCCCACCCGAATCCGTTCGCCCGACCGCGCTTCGGGCCGTTGGCGAACCACCGTGCCGACTTCTTTTTCGGGGTCGTCGACGGGGATTTTGGTGCCTATTTTCAGGTTGGAGCCCCGGATGGCGGCTTCGGCTTCATCGATTTGCAATCCTACAACGTCGGGAATGTCAAACATCGTATTGCCCAGCCCGTCGCCAATTTCGAGGTCTATTCTGGCTCCCTTCGGCACGGATGTGCCGGCGGCAATTTCGCGGCCATTATACAGCTGACGAAGCACGGCGTTTTTGGCCACATCGGGCACGTAGTCTTTCTCGCCCACATCCAGCCCCAGCGACCGCAGGTTTAGTTCGGCACTACGAAAGGTAAGGCTAACGAGCTGGGGCATATTGACCATGGGAGCCACCCGCCGGGTGATGGTTACGTAGATCTTTCGCTCTTCCTTCACCTTCATGTTGGCACGCGGATACTGCTGAATAACCGTCAACGGTTGCGCACCCGCCACAAAGGTGCAGTCGCTGACCTCGTAGCGCAGGTTGCGGTCGTCGAGGATATTACGCATCTCATCGAGGCTCAGCCGCGACACATCCGGCACGGTGATGGTTTGGCCATGGTTGGTGGTGAAGGGCAGATAGACAAAGAAAAACGTCAGAAACAACGCCGTCACTAAGGCCACAATCAGGCCAATGTGAATCAGCAGATCAGAGAAGGAGCGGGTGCTGATTTTAGTCATTCAACAAACGGGACGTTGGAAAGGTAGAAGCAGGGTTGCAAACACGCATCGTCACAAAAGTAGCAGAATCCACAACCGCTTATTGGTATGCTGCCAGCATTTTTTTCAGGTACTTGCCAACAATATCAAATTCCAGATTCACCGGGTCGCCCGCCCGCAGGTCGCCAAAATTGGTGTGCGCATACGTATAGGGGATAATGGTGACCCGAAACCGGTCGGGTTGCGTGTTGAAAACGGTTAAACTGATCCCGTTGATACAAATGGATCCTTTTTCAACCGTTATATTGTTGGACAGGATGTCATACTGAAAATCGAAGAGCCAGCTGCCATCCCGGTCCTCCACTGCCGTGCACACACCGGTCTGATCGACGTGACCCTGCACAATGTGGCCGTCGAAGCGACCGTTGGCGGGCATACAGCGTTCGAGGTTAAGCCGGTCGCCCGGTCGGGCCCGGCCGAGATTTGTTTTTTGGCGCGTTTCGTCCACGGCCGTCACGGTGTAGCGGCCATCGGCCACGCCCGTCACGGTCAGGCAAACGCCATTGTGGCTCACACTCTGATCTACTTTTAGTTCGGCCGCCAATGCCGACTCGATCTGGAAAGTAAGGTTAGTGCCCGTGGGTTCAATGGCGGTCACTAATCCGGTGGTTTCAATAATTCCGGTAAACATAGTTTTTCTGAAAAAGCCGGGCGCAACTCAACGACTTATCGAAAGAAACAGCGAACTGCCAAACGGGGTTCGGGAAAACCACTTTTGTTCGGTATGGACAATGTGGTAAAACGTTTCGTTGAGCCAGACGGGGGGCAAATATACGTCGGAATGCGCATCGTCGGGTTTGCGCCAGCCCACGCGCAACTGCCAGTTTTGCCACTGCCGCATCAGCAAAATCAGGGGCGACAGGGCCAGGCTCCAGTAAGTGGCTGCTGCCACCCGCAGCCCCGCCGGTGGCAGCAGCCGCTCAAAATCGGCCCGCACAAACCGGCGCGTGCTGCCCACGGCGAGGTCGTGCTGCCCCCGAAAAACGGAAAATGCGTTGTTATTGCTGATGAGCACCCCGCCCGCCCGAAGCCGCCCGGCAATCTGGCTCAGCAAACGCCCCAGATCGGCATCCGTAAAGTAACAGAATACATCGTTGCAGATGATGGCATCGTATGAGTTATTCGGTTCAAAATCAGCCAGTTCTGTTAGGTTGATAAGCGTAACCGGCAGGCCACGCTCCCGGCAGAAGGCAACTGCATCGGCCGAGCCGTCGAGGCCGCGCAGGTCGGCGTAGCCGCATTGGCGCAAAAAGCTCAGCAGGCCGCCCGTGCCGCAGCCCAAATCCAGCACCCGGATGTTTTGGCGCAGACCAAAATGGCGATCCAGGGCCGTTTCGACCTGCTCGTGCAAAAT
>JAYVAP010000302.1:0-5670 GCA_043750915.1 Spirosoma sp.
TCCCGGCCTGTCGTCGCCCGACAGCTTAGGGGCTTACCTGACCCACCGCCCCCGGCCGGGTCTGACCGATGCCTCGCGCAACTGCGTGTCCAACATCCGGCCCGACGGTTTGAGCGGCCCGTTGGCCGTGTCAAAACTCATGTACCTGCTCGGCGAAATGAAGCACCGGCAACTGTCGGGGGTAATGCTGAAAGACAATATGCCTACACATACGTCACTGCATACATCTTCCCCGGCATTGACCGGACAAACCCCCGAAATTCCAGGTTGAGCAACAACGAAGCCAGCCGCCCCATGGGAATCTGCGTCTGCCAGCTCAGCTCGTCGATGTGCAGGCCGGTGGTTTGGCGCAGCAGGGCCAGTACCTGGCTTTCTTCCCCCGTAACGTTGAGGGGCAGGGGCGGGGCCTGATTTTTGCGCGATACAATGTTCGCTGGCTGATCCCAGTTCAGGGTTTCGATGAGGTCTTTGGGGCTGGTATAAATCTGGGCTTTGTTTTCGCGGATGAGCTTGTTGCAGCCGGCCGAAAAAGTTTGGTTCAATTGACCCGGCACGGCAAAAACGTCGCGGTGGTAATTGTTGGCGTATTCGGCCGTGATGAGGGCACCCCCTTTGGCAGCCGCTTCGACCACCACAACGGCATCGCTCAGGCCCGCGATAATGCGGTTGCGGGCCGGAAACAGGTGGGCATCGGGTTTGGTGCCGGGCTGACTTTCGGTGAGCAGGCCGCCCAGCACGCGCATTTCATGGGCCGTTTTCTGGTGCGCATTCGGGTAAATAACATCCAGTCCGCTGGCCATTACGCCCAGCGTGGGCAAACTGTTGGCCAAACTGGCGCGGTGGGCCGCAATATCGATGCCGTAGGCTAATCCGCTGATAATATGTACGCCGTATGGCACGAGGGCTTCAATAATGTCGGCCGTAACGCGACGGCCATAGTCGGTAGCCTGCCGGGTGCCCACCAGACCAATGGTGCGGGGCGCGTTGAGGGTGCCCGCTCCCTGAAAATACAGCAGCGCAGGGGCATCGTAGAGGGTTTTGAGCCGGGCTGGAAAGGCTTTGTCCGTATAGAACAGGGCGGTGGCACCCATTTTGTCTAACTGCTGGCTCACCCGTTCGGCCCCGGCCAGCACATCGGGCCTGAGAATGGCGCGGGCGGTTACCTCGCCAATGCCGGGTACTTTCAGCAGCCGACCCAACGGGGCGCGAAAAACGCCCTCGGCAGAGCCACAGTAGCTGATAAGTTGCCGGATCAGGATGCTGCCCACACCGGGAACCAGGGTCAGGGCAATTTGGTATTGGTTGTCGGTCACGGGCTGGGCTGGGTGAATGTATCGGCTAAAGTGGCTGTTTTTCGCTGAACAGCCAAGCGCAGGTCCTTCATTTAACGAAGGAAGCGGGAGCGGCTACCGATAAATGGTATCAATTTGGTAACAATAAGAAAACATCCGATTAAGTAACAGTAAGTAGTTTTGCAGAGAATTCATTGTATAACCTGTATAAATTATGTCACTAATATCTCCAAACAAACTTATCCTGTCTTCGGCCGTGCTCCTGTCGCTCTTTTCGATGGCTGGCTGCAACGATCATCGCGTGCCACAGGTTGGCCAATCTGATGTCGTTTTGCAAAGTCGCTCGGTAAACCCGTCGCTGGTGAAAGCACTGCCTGGCTTTGAGGGCCTGAATATTTTGCCCCTCATCAGTTCGGATGATAAGCTGGAGCAGTCGCCCGATTTTATTTTCGGTGCCCAACCTGATGGGGCTGGCCTGCTGAAGGATCCCAGCGGCAACGGCGGCTACGTGCTGATTAACAACCACGAAATCCACCGCGCCGTATCGCGCGTTTTTCTGGATAAGACCTTCAAACCTGTCAAAGGAGAGTATATCGTAGACGGTGATGGCGGCACGTGGCGGCTTTGCTCGGCCACGATGGCTACGCCTGCCGAGCATGGCTTTGGCCCGATCTACCTCACTGCGGGCGAGAGCGGTATCGAGTCGATGGTGCACGGTATCAACCCGTTTGGCCCCGCCGACAAGAAAAACAAGAACCGGGTGCTGCCGGCCTTGGGCAAAGCATCCATGGAAAATGCCGTACCCTTGCCTAAAGATGCCTACCCCGGCAAAACGGTGGTTATCATTGGCGAAGATGATGGCGATGGTCAGCTGCTGGCCTACGTTTCCAACACGGTAGGCGACCTGCAGAACGGCAAGCTCCACTTCCTGCGCCAGACGAACCTGAACACGGTGGAAACCGACATGAAGCAGGGTCAGACCTACGACGTGGAATTTGTGGAAGTCAATAACGTGCTGACCTCGACGGGGGTGCAGATTGCGGCCCAGTCGGTCGAGAAAAAAGCCATCCAGTTTGCCCGCGTCGAAGATGTCGATTATCGCAAAGGGGGCGGTGCGGCCAGCCGCGAAGTGTTCTTTACGGCTACGGGCATAAGCCAGGCCGACAAAGTGACACCCGTGGCGGGCAAGACGATGTGGGGCCGCGTGTACCGGTTAGTAATGGATGCCGCTAATCCGCTCAAGGGCAAGCTCTCCATCATTGCCGATGGCGCCGTGAATCCGGGCAACAACATTGTAAATCCTGACAACATTTGCATAACCGACAACTACGTATACATTCAGGAAGACGGCGATTCTTTCTACCTTGCCACCAAGCACGACGGTCGCATCTGGCAGTATAACCTGGCCACGCAGGACCTGAAACCGATGATGGAAATGGACCACCGCCGGGGAAATGCCGATTTTGAGAAAAAATATAACCCATCGGGCGATAAGCGTCTGAGTTCATGGGAGTATGGTGCCATGTATGACATCTCCGATGTGGTGGGCGCACCCAACACATTTCTGGTGAACCTCCACCCCCATACCTGGCAGGACGACAAATACAAAGATGCCGATGGCTCGAAGGTATCGGGCAACCGCGAAGGTGGGCAGGTCGTTATCGTACGGGGCGTTCCTAAATAAACAATAGTCAAAACGTATAGCCCTTCGCCCAGCCGGGCGAAGGGCTTTTTTGGTCCATTCAATCAATGAACAATCCCGTTAATCCCGCTCGGCATTTCTTTATGTTGCTTTTGGCAACAACGTCAATCGTTGGGCTGGCGGGCCTGATTGCCCGCCTGAATCGCCCTCAGCTGACGGCCATCCAACAAACGAAAAATCAATTTCTGCGCGACTGGCAAACGTTCGACTCGCTGGTAAATAGGCGGCTTATGCCCTTGGCGCAAACCAGCACCTCCACCGATTCGCTGCAACGGGCGTTTCTGGCCTGCCGGGCGGCCTACAAACGCATTGAGCCCGTTGCCGAGTATTTCTTTCCATCAACGACGCGCTTGGTCAACGGGCCGCCACTGCCCGAAATTGAAGTCGAAGAAACCAAACAGTTTGAGCCGGGTGGTCTGCAGGTCATCGAAGAACATCTGTTTCCCCGTTTCGACCCGGCCGACCGTCAGGAGCTGGTGCGGGAAGTAAGAAAGCTAAGGCGCGAAAGCAAGCGGTATGAACTACTTTGGGAGGTAACCGATTTTACCGATGCGCACGTCTTCGATGTCGCTAAATTACAGGTATTCAGGGTGATCACGCTTGGTGTCAGCGGGTTCGACACACCCCTTTGCCGGACGGCCCTGCCCGAAGCCGCCACCTCGCTGGGTGCCGTGCGGGAGTACCTGCGGGCCTATGCCTCGGAAAAGCCAACTTTTTCCACCCTCCAGACACGCCTGGAGCGGGCGGAAGCCTACCTGCGCGACAACCCGGATTTCGATGCCTTCGACCGGGCGCATTTTATGGTGGCTTACGCCAACCCCATTACCAGCCTCATCACGACCTACCAACGTGAGCAGGCGGTGGCTACCCTGCCCGAACGGAGGTTGCTGCGGGCCGACGCACCCACGCTCTTTGCCGCCAACCTGTTCGACCCCGATGCGCTGGCGCCCAACGCCGATTCGCGCATGAACCCAGCCAAAGTTGAGCTGGGCCGCCAACTGTTTTTCGACCCCGCGCTGTCGGCCAATAACCAACGGTCGTGCGCCAGCTGCCATCAGCCCGACAAGGCTTTTACCGATGGTCTTACCAAAAATAAAACCCTGACCGGGCAGGGACTCATTGGCCGCAACACACCCACACTGCTCAACGCGGCCCTGCAACGCGGTCAGTTTTATGACATGCGTACGGCATCGCTCGAAGGGCAATCATTTGATGTCATTCATAATAAAAGTGAGATGAATGGATCGATGGAGGAAACGGCCCGAAAACTCCGGCTGAACCCAGCTTACGTAGCCCAGTTTAAAAAAGCGTTTCCGCAAACCGGCGGAGCCATTCAGCCAACGCACATCCAGAACGCGCTGGCCAGCTACGAGCGTACCTTGCTGTCGTTTGATTCGCGCTTCGACCAGTACATGCGGGGTAATAAAACCGCCATGACTGCCGAGGAACTGCACGGCCTGAACCTGTTTATGGGCAAGGCTAAGTGCGGCATTTGCCACTTCATGCCCCTCTTCAACGGAACGGTGCCGCCGGGCTATGCCGATACCGAATCGGAAGTGATTGGCACGCCCGCCACCGCCGACGGTAAGCAGATAGACCCCGATCTGGGTCGCTACGCCCACACGCAATTAGATCCGCTCCGGTATGCTTTTAAAACACCCACGGTCCGGAATATTGCCAAAACTGCCCCCTACATGCACAATGGCGTGTATGAAACGCTGGACGAAGTGGTGGAGTTTTATAACAAAGGCGGGGGAAATGGACTGGGGTTCAAGCTCGATAATCAGACCCTGCCCTTCGATAAGCTGAACCTGACGAAGCCGGAAAAAAAGGCGATTGTAGCCTTTATGCGGGCATTATAAAGAAAATGGTTACTCCAGCCCTGCCCGGATGTTTTCCAGAAAAGTTTTTATCTCCACCAGCTTTGTGATGTAGCGGGCGTGTAGCTGGCGGTTTGCCGCGCGGGTTTTCAAGTATTCCCGCGCACCGGGCAGCGTAAAGCCTTTCTCCTGGGTCAGCACCAGAATTTCGCGCAGGTGGTCGATGTCGGCCTGGGTGTAGGCGCGGTCGCCGGCGCGGTTTTTTTTTGGCTGGAAGGTAGGAAACTCCTTCTCGTAATAGCGCAGTTTCGACGCGTTGATCGTAAGCATCACGGCCACTTCCTGAATCCCGTAATACAGTTTCCCCGGCTCCTCCATGCCACAAACTTGCCAACACCGCAGTAAACATGCAAGTTTTGGCGTAATTTTGCCCACTTTTCTGTCCGTCAGCGAACCCAAAATCACTCGTTCGGACCGGATAACTGCTGGTCGATACTTGCCCATTCACCCATGACTTCCCCCGAAATACGCCGTCATTTTCTCGAATTTTTTCAGTCTAAACAACACCTGATCGTTGCCTCGGCTCCGCTGGTTGCCAAAAACGACCCCACGCTGATGTTTAATAATTCGGGGATGGCGCAGTTCAAAGATTTTTTTCTGGGCAACGGTACTCCGCCCGCCCGGCGCGTGGCCGACACCCAAAAATGCCTGCGCGTGTCGGGCAAGCACAACGACCTCGAAGATGTGGGTTTCGATACCTATCACCACACCATGTTCGAGATGCTTGGCAACTGGTCGTTTGGGGATTACTTTAAGAAAGAAGCCATCGGTTGGGCATGGGAATTACTGACCGAGG
>JAYVAP010000303.1:0-2350 GCA_043750915.1 Spirosoma sp.
GTTTGGCATTAAATTTTCGTAGGCGGGGCAACCCTGCGCTTTATATTCGGGTCTGATATCGGAAACAATCCATAACGGACATGAAAAAGCAAGTCAGAAAAGCATTAGTGGCTGGCCTTTTGCTGCTGGGAGGCTGCCAGACAATTAACTCCGCCAACGTTGAGCCTGTTGTGGCAGGCAACTGTTCCATTTGTGGTACCTGGTCATACACTTACCCGGATCAATCCGCTACCCAAAAGGGGGCCTCCTACAAACGAACCAACGCCCTTGCCGATGCGCCGGGCTTTACCTTCAGACCCGACGGGCAGTTTGTTGAACGGGCCAATTCGGGCTGGTGTGGCACACCGCCCGTCAGCTACAGCGACTATCCGGGAAGCTGGAGAATGGATGGCGATTCCCTGCTTATTGAGGGCCGGTACTGGGGCGGGCCGCAGCGGTCCAAAATAGCCATTGTGTCGCTCAAGGCTGATCGGCTGGTTATTGTGCGGGTATACAAACGATAAGTAGCCGTCGTAGGTAAGGCAATTGGCCGCGTGCGGTGTGGTTGTGTGGCTTTGATGAAGCGACACAACCACACCATTCGCCGGGGAAAACGAAGCCTGGAGACAGCTTATTTTCGGCCGAAAAACACCTGGAAACCTAAATTAATTGTAACGGCCGACGGCAAGCCCGGGGTAAGTGAACTCACGCCAGGACTAAGAAGTACACTGTTAACGTTCGTGTTTGCACCAGTGTAGTTCAGACCCAGATCGAAACTGACTGATTTGTTAACGAAGAACGCCAGGCCGCCCGAGACACTGTAGACGGTGTTTGTACTCGACTCTGACCTACCCATATTTGACAGGGAACTGCGGATAAAGCCAAAAGACCCGCCCAGGAAAGGTTTTATGCTGGATTTGCCGATGTAATACCGAACAAAAGGGGTCAGCCCAATTTGCATGACGCTTGTATTGTCGGAGCCGACGTAGAAAAAGGGTACGCCGGTACCCAGCACCAGGCCATTAGCCACAAACCAGCCCACCTGGGGCTGAAGACTAATGATTGACGTGCCGCCATTTCCCGATGTTGGAATGATAATGTTGCCTACGTTGACACCCACTAATTTGCTGCCCTTTTCCGTTTGCGCCGTAGCCACCGACAGGCTGGCCACGGCCACTAAAAAAATACAGATTCTATGTTTCATAACACACAATTGGTTGTTAGTTGAGCACAAGAATACGAAAACTATCAGAATAGCGGTCATGAAGTGGGTAATTTAACAAAACTCAGGTTTAGCTTTTTCCGCGTTCGGTTTGCATAATAAACTGGTTGATGGGTAGCCGTTTGGTCATTTCACCGATTCCCAATATATTGTTGCATGAAACGAAAGCCCACCCAACAATCGCAGTCGCAAACACTTAGCCGAATGACTCCCCCGCCGGGGCATACATCGCCGAACTTCTCTTTTATGGACTACCAGACCGAGAATTTTTTCGATGAAATGTTTGCCACCAACACGCAGGTACGGGCGGGCTACGTGCCCTTTCGCCAGCGGGTGGAGCAGCTGACCTGCGAGGATTTTATTGGCCGGCAGCACGCAGCCGAACGTGCCCTGATGAGCATGGGCATCACCTTCAACGTCTACTCGGAAGGAGAAGGAACGGAACGGATCATGCCCATCGATATTATTCCGCGCGTGATTGAATCTGAAGAATGGAACCGGCTCGAAGCCGGACTGATTCAGCGCATCAAAGCCATCAACCTCTTCATCGACGATGTTTATAACGAACAGCAGATTCTGAACGATGGCGTGGTGCCGCGCGATTTGATTGAGACGAGCAAGTCGTTTTTGCCCGCCTGCATGGGCCTTCAACCCCCCAAAGGCATCTGGTGCCACATCACCGGAACCGACCTGATTCGGGGCGAAGATGGCCAGTTTATGGTACTGGAAGACAATCTGCGCTGCCCGTCGGGGGTGTCGTATATGCTCGAAAACCGCGAACTCACCAAGCAAACCTTTCCCGAAGTGCTGGCCCAGACGGGCGTGCGGCCCGTGTCGGACTACCCCATGCGGCTGCTCCAGATGCTCCAGTTCATTGCCGACCGCCCCAACCCAACGGTGGTGGTGCTCACGCCGGGCATCTATAATTCGGCCTACTTCGAGCATTCCTATTTAGCCCAGCAGATGGGGGTCAAACTGGTTGAAGCCCGCGATCTGGTGGTGTCGGGCGGGTACGTGAAAATGCGCACGACAAAAGGCTTTCAAATCGTAGACGTAATTTACCGGCGCATCGACGATACTTTTCTGGACCCCAAAGCCTTTAATAAAGACTCTATGATTGGGGTGCCGGGTTTGTTCGAGGTGTATAAA
>JAYVAP010000304.1:0-4486 GCA_043750915.1 Spirosoma sp.
TATACCGAACTGGCGCAGCAGTTTGAACAAGCCAAACTCCGGGTGCAGCAGCAGACACCCGTTTTCAACGTGCTGGAACCGGCGCGGGTGCCCCCCAAACGCGCATCGCCAAAGCGGACACTCACGGTACTGGTTTTTATGCTGGTTGGGCTGGTGGCGGGTGTGTTGTATGAGCGGGCCCGGCAAACCGACCTGCCGGGGCAACTGCGGCTGATACTGAACGAATCCGATGCCAAGCCCGTGGATAATTAGACACGATCCCTAACAGACCCAACGCCTTGCTGAACGCCCTGAGCACGAAAGAAAAAACGATGGCCGTGCTTGGGCTGGGCTACGTTGGCCTGCCCCTTGCCCTCGAATTTGCCAAACAGTTTCGCGTAATCGGCTACGACATCAGTGCCGAACGGGTTGCCCTGATGCAGCAGGGCCAGGACCCGTCGCGACAGATGCCACCCGACGCGTTTGCCCGCGCCGATATCCGGTTCACCACCAACCCCGACGACCTCAGGCAGGCCCACTTTTTTGTGGTGGCCGTGCCAACACCCGTCGATGAGTATAAGGTACCCGACCTGAAACCGCTGCAACACGCATCGGAAACCGTTGGGCGGGCACTCAAACGGGGTGATTATGTCGTTTATGAATCCACCGTCTACCCCGGCTGTACGGAAGACGATTGCCTGCCCCTGCTCGAACAGCATGCTGGTTTGCGGGTGGGCCACGACTTTAAAATCGGGTATTCGCCCGAGCGCATAAACCCCGGCGACAAAGTCCGGACGCTGACAACGATTATCAAAATCGTGTCGGGCAGCGATGCCGAAGCGGCCCAAACCATTGCCGATGTCTACGGCAGCATCATCACGGCCGGGATTTATACGGCTCCGGGCATCCGGGTGGCCGAAGCTGCCAAGGTTATCGAAAACACCCAGCGCGACCTGAATATCTCGCTCATGAATGAGCTGGCCATTATTTTCGACCGCATGGGCATCGACACGCAGGAGGTGATCAAAGCAGCCGCTACCAAGTGGAATTTCATGCCCTTTACGCCCGGTTTGGTGGGGGGGCACTGCATCGGCATTGATCCCTATTATTTGCTCCATAAAGCCCGGCAACTGGGCTACGACCCGCAGGTAATCAACGCCGGCCGGCGCATCAACGACGGTATGCCCGCCTTCATTGCCACTAAATTAGTGCAAATGCTGTTGCAGCAGGCCAAAAATCCGGCCCGGACAAAGGTGCTGGTCATGGGCCTGACTTTCAAGGAAAACATAGGTGATATCCGCAACTCGAAGGTGGCCGAGCTGGTGAGCGAACTGATGAAGTACGCCATTATCGTCCACGTAGTGGATCCGCATGCGCTGCCTAATGAGGTGGCCCGCGCCTATGGGATAACGATGATGGAAAAGCCCGCCAGCGACTACGATGCCGTGATTGTGGCCGTGGGGCACGATGCCTACCGGACGCTGAAGCCCGCCCATTTTGTTGCGCTGATGAACGACCGGCCCATGCTGCTGGACCTGAAAGGGCTGTATGCCGTAAGCGCAGAGGACGGACTGGCCTATTGGCGGTTATAAACAGTTGTTGCCCATGAAAAACTGGCTGGGTGTTATACTGGTAAGTGGTTTGCTGCTGGCGGGCCTGCGCCATTTTCCCGTTGTGGCCACACTGCTGGTCACCACGCTCCTGTGCGCCAGCTGTACCCGCCAGCTGGCAACGCCGGCAGCCAACTGGGCGTATGCTTATCCGGTCGTGTGTTACCTGCTGTCGCAGCAATTTAGGGCTTATAGTTTTTTCGATATTGGCGATGGTCCTGCCTATTTTGCCGTGGTAGACTACCTGTTGCCGCGCCTGCAACGGACTGGCCTGGATGGTCTGGCAAATCTGCTGACTGCGGCTGGCCCCAAATACCTGAACCTCGGCTTTCTGCCAACGGCCTTTTTACCCGTGTTTTTTTTCGATAACCCCGACTCCGTAACGTATCAGCTCGCGCAGGCCTGCCTGCACGTAGCCTTGGTGAGCCTGTTGCTTTGCCTGACCACGCGCTGGAACGTAATTGCCCAAACTTACCGAACACCGGTATTTTTGTTCATGCTCGTCTCGCCGGGCTATCTGGCCCTGGTTGCCTACCCAACGCGTCACCACATCCTGTCGTTTGGTATTTTTCTGCTGTTCATCAGTTTCGAAGCGTGCTTAGAAAAACGGACCATCGGCCGGTTGTTTTCGCTGGCAGCGGCCTTCGTTATATTGTTTTTCTGCAAGGCGGGTCTGTTGCCGCTTACCCTGCTTTATGGCCTGTTTCGGCTGTATCAGCCCAATCAGTTGCTGCGAAATTTGATTGTTATCAGCTTGGTAGTCAGTGCTATTTTTTTGATTTTTCCTTACCTGAGCGGGCTATATGACCCCCGCTACGCAACCGAAACGATTGGTGTTTTCAGGGGTGCCTGGCTGGGGCCGCTGCTACCGGTTTATAAGTACGTAATGGCCATTGTTTCACCTTTTCCGTACTACAAATACGGTCTCATGGTAAACACCATTGCCTACGGGGGTAACTGGCTGTTGCTGGGACTTTTTGTGCCGGCGGGCATTGTTGGGTTATGGCTGTTTTGCCGGCTGTTGCTCAACCCCCGCATTTTGTGGGCGCACGATGCCGACACAAAGCGGCTCTTTGCCTACGGCGGTATTATGTCGCTGTCCATTCTGGGCGGGTCAACGGGTTTTCTGATGTATATCCTGGTTTATATGCCGTTTTTCGCCCCCTTGTTCATCATCGATAAAGGCCGCGTGCCGCTGGCGGTGGTGTTGCTGGCGGTGCTGCTGCTGCATGTGGTGGTCATGTATGTCAATCATGAGAATCCACTTAACTACCTCTGAATGTGAATATTGTCACCCCGCCATCGTCCAAGCCCGCACCCGACGTATCGGTTGTGATGGCGTGCTATAATGTTGCCCGAACGCTGCCCACAGCCGTAGAGAGTATACTTGGGCAAACCCTGCGGAATCTGGAGTTTATTATTGTGGATGATGCCAGCACCGACCACACAGCTCCTATGCTGCGCAGCTATGCCGAACGGGACAGCCGGGTGCGACTTCATACCAACCCGGTCAATGGGGGGCTGGCCGCTTGCCTGAACCACGCCATCGGGCAGGCGCGGGCGCGGTATGTTGCCCGCATGGATGCCGACGACTACAGTTTCCCGGACCGACTTGCCCGGCAAATGGCCTTCATGGAGGCTCACCCCAGTGTGGATGTGCTGGGCACCGGCACCGAACTCGTCGACGAAAACGGGCACCGGATCGGCACGTTGATTCTGCCCGCCGGGCACCGGCAAATCGTGGCGCAGCGGTATCTGCGACCGCTGTTCGTGCATCCCAGCGTGCTATTTCGCCAGACTTTTTTCGACCGCTGGGGCTACTACGACGAACGACTGCGCAAAACCGAAGACCTGGATTTATGGCTCCGCGCCCAAACATTGGCCACCTATCATAACCTGCCCGATGTGCTTTTTCGATACACTTATGTCCCTACCAAACCACTGCGCACCCTCTACAGCGACCTGGCCGTGCGATGGCGGCACATGCGGGCCAGCGGTGAGCTGGTGGGCAAAGGCCATGAGTTGCTGCTCTATGCCCTTCGGTTTGCCTGGCTGCGCGTGACAAACAGAACCGGAACGCGTCCTAACACCGATCTTGCCCCATGAAAATCATGTTCTCAGCCGACTGGTTCCACCCGGCGCAGCGGGGTGGCCCCGGCACCTCCATTTATTGGCAGGCGAAAGCCCTCACCCGCGCCGGTCATGAGGTGACGGTG
The DNA here is from genome assembly GCA_043750915.1 of Spirosoma sp. GTDB lineage: Bacteria > Bacteroidota > Bacteroidia > Cytophagales > Spirosomataceae > Spirosoma. The sequence continues at coordinate 3,806 of JAYVAP010000304.1, forward strand.
GTGGCCACATCGCAGAATTTGCTGCCCGGCGTGGATTCGCCCGGCGTGGATTCGCCCGGCGTGGATTCGCCCGGCGTGTCGATAAGTCACTGGAAAAAAATGGATTGTGGCCGGGTGATCTACACCAGAAACCCGCATTTCTACGTCCCCATTTGGCACATCTGGCAGGGCTGGCGGGCGATTCGGCAAGCCGGGGTCGTACATGTAAATAGTTTGTTTTACCCCAGCTCGTTTGTACTTGTGCGGCTGGCGCAATGGCTGGGAAAACCGGTAATCTGGTCACCCCACGGCGAACTAAGCCCCACCGCACTGGCCTACAGTCCGCTGCGGAAAAAGCTGATGCTGCTACTGCTCCGGCAGATGGGTAAACGGGTTACGTTCCACGCCACCTGCCCCGCCGAAGCGGTCGATATTCGGCGGCAGTTTGGCCCGGCCGCTACGGTATGCGTGCTGCCCAACCGGATGGAGCTGCCGCCGGTTATGGACCGGCAAGCCCGGCCATATCTGCTGTTTATGGGGCGGCTGCATCCCATCAAAGGAATAGACCGGCTGCTCGATGCCCTCGGCGGGTCGGAACTGTTTCGGCGCAGTGCCTACACACTCACCATTGCCGGGCCGGATGCCCGTGGGTATGGCCAAACGCTGTGCGAACACGCCCGCAAACTGGGGCTGGCCGATAAG
>JAYVAP010000305.1:0-3973 GCA_043750915.1 Spirosoma sp.
CCCACCACATCTACCTCTCGCCCGATGGCAGCAAACTGGGTGTCGGGGTGCCGGGTATGGATCTCAGCGCGGGCCACACGGGGGGGACGGCGGGCATGAATGGCCGGGTGTTGGTCATTGACCCAAAAACGGGACAGACGACCACCAACCAGCAAACACCTATTATGAATCACAATGCGGTGTTTTCGCCCGATGGCTCCGAAATCTGGACTTCCCAAATGGATCAGTCCGGGAAAGTGCTGGTATATAATGCCGCAACAATGGCTCTGAAAAATACCGTTGCGGTCGGGATGGAACCCGCCGAAGTGACGATGTCGTCTAATGGCGGTCGGCCGCTGCCGCAATATGCGTTTGTGGCTAACGGGATGAGCAACTCGGTCACGGTTATTAAGGTGGCCGATAAATCGGTGGTCAAAACGATTGCGGTGGGTGAAGACCCGGTGGGAGCCTGGCCCGGTGCCGATGGTAAAATGTATGTGGATAACGAAAAAGGCCAGAGTATCAGCGTGATTGACGTGGCTACGCTGGCCGTGACGGAGACAGTGAAGTTGGGTTTTATGCCCGGCTATGCGGCTTATAATCAATTGCGTAACGAACTGTGGGTTAGTCAGGCCGGAAAGGGCAACAAGGTGGTCATCTTCGAGCGCATGAACGGAGCCTGGATGAAAATGGGTGAGGTAGTTACGGGGCTGGATGCACACGCCATCGCCTTTACAAAAGATGGACTCACAGGCTATGTGACTAATCAGGGAGCAGCAACCGTGTCCGTTATCGACGTGGTTAAACGCGCCAAAATCACTGATATCACGGTTGGCAAAAAGCCAAATGGAATCGTATTTAAATACTAACTGACCACCATGAACTCACTACACAACACAATTGCATCGCTCACGCTCCTTGCGGGGCTATTTTCACAACCGACTCTGGCGCAACTGAGTCTGCCCGAACCGTCGCCCCCGGCGACGATCAAACAGAAAATTGGTTTCACCGACCTGACCATTGACTATTCGCGCCCGGCGGTGAAAGGCAGGACCATCATGGGCGGGCTGGTTCCTTACGGTAAACTCTGGCGCACGGGTGCCTCCGACGCAACGATCCTGACCATCACCGATCCGATAACAGTAGCCGGAAAACCACTGCCCGTCGGCAGTTACTCCTTGTTTACCATTCCGAACCGGGGCGAATGGACGATTATTTTGAACAAGCACGTAGGTGGTCATGGGCTGGATGGTTACGACGAAAAAAACGATGTTATGCGGTTTACTGTCAAAGCCGATTCGTCGGTCCGTTTCTACGAGTCATTTACTATTGAGGTGCAGGATTTGGTTCGTAACACGGCCAATATGTACCTGAGTTGGGCTAATACGTCGGTTCATTTCCCAGTCGTGAGTAATGCTGACCAGCGCATTACGGCGGAGATCATGGATCGAATCAATGTCAAGAAAGAAGAGAAACCGGGGCTGTACTATCAGGCCGCGCTGTACTACTTCGATCAGGAGAAAGACACGAAACAAGCTCTGGCATGGGCCACGAAAGCGGTTCAACTCGAACCAGCGTTCAATTACCTCCATTTGCAAGCCAAGTTATTGGCAAAAGCAGGCGATTATAAAGGGGCAATTGCTGCCGCCCGGAAGTCATCGGAATTAGCTGTTGAGAAGAAGTTTACCGAGTACGTTACGCTGAACAACCGGCTCATTGCCGAGTGGGAAAAGAAATTGTAAACCATGAAAACGGCTACTGCTTCGTATAAACCCGCCCTGCGCTGGAACGGCCTGACCCGGTACTATGACCGGCTAATGGCACTAACCATGCAGGAACAACACTTTCGGACGCTACTGCTTGAACCAATCCGGGACAGCAAGCCCCGGTACATCCTTGACGTGGGGTGTGGCACGGGTACGCAGGCCATGTTATTGCACCGGCAGTTTCCCAAAGCGAGCGTGTTTGGGTTGGATGGCGACGAAGCAGTTCTGGCGATAGCCCGGAAAAAACAGGCTATTGAGGGATGGCCGCTTACTTTGGACAAAGGATTTTCAACGGCACTACCTTATCCCGATGATGGCATGGACATCGTTACCTGTAGTCTATTGCTGCATCATCTGTCCGATGCGGATAAGGAGCAATCCATCAGGGAGATATACCGGGTTCTCTCGCCGGGGGGTGTATTGATGCTGGCAGATTGGGGTAAACCGGCTAACAGCCTGATGCTGGTTCTATCCTTCGGACTCCAACTATTTGATGGCTTCGATACGACGAAGGCTAACCTGCAGGGACTTATTCCCAATATGCTTTACAGCGGTGGTTTCAGACAAATCACGCAGACAGGCATGGTGAATACCCTTTTTGGGACCCTGACAATGCATTATGCACTCAAACCAGCCTAACTATCTAAACAACCGCTTCGGCGGTCTGACAATACGATGAAAACCAACCTATTACTTTTCGCTTTATGTACTCTCTTGCTGAGTATGCCTTCGTTGCTGTTCGCACAGTCAGCCAACTACAAACAGCCGATGAGTATTAACGCCAGTGGGCAAATTAAAGATGGGTCTGGCAAGGCCGTTGGCACAGTTTCGAAAGACCAGATGATTATGGACGCGAAGGGCAAAAAGATCGCCTTCGTGGACAGTCAGGGCAACCTCGTGGATGCCAAAACGGGCAAGAAGATGGGCAAGATGGGTAAAGACGGTAAATCCTACATGGATGCCAACGGCGACCTGATGTTTACCATCAAAGACAATGCTGATGATACCTGCGACATTTTCGATGCAAAAGGCAAGAAAATCGGTAATGTACACGACAGTTATAAAGGCACCGCCTGCGCGCTGCATTGCTTTCAGGCTGGTCATACACACATGAAATAAAGAAGTCGTCCCCAAAATGAACCGTACCTGGCATCTTCGTATTCGCAAAACGCACCGCTATCTGGGGCTGTTTATCGGCATCCAGTTTCTGCTCTGGACGGTGGGCGGGCTGTATTTCAGTTGGTCGAACCTCGACGATATTCATGGTGACCCGCTCAAACGCCCGGCTGCCGGTTTTCCGGCCTCCTTGTCGCTGGTGTCGCCGTCGGTACCGTTGCAGGCATTGCAGCAAAAAGGCATTGATTTGGTTCTTAGTATCAACCTCATCGAGGTACTCGATAAGCCGCTGTACCAACTCAGCTACCGGATGCAACACGGCAAGGGCCACGCCATGACCCACACGCAGTTGGCAGATGCCCAAACTGGTCAATTGCGGGGTGAACTAACCGAGGCTGAGGCTCCGGGACTGGCTCAACAACGCTTTGCCGGTAATTCGGCCATTGAGCGGATCGAATATTTGACCACTACCAACGGCCACCACGAATACCGCGAAAAGCCCTTGCCTGCCTATGCCGTGACGTTCCGGCAACCCGCTCATGCCACAGTCTATGTGGCGGCTCAGTTGGGTACGGTGCAAAGCGTCCGCACCGATCCCTGGCGCATTTTCGATATGCTCTGGATGCTGCACACGATGGATTACGAAGGCCGTGATGACTTTAACAACTGGTTGCTTCGGGCTTTTTCGGTACTGGGCCTGTTAACCGTTGCCTCCGGCTTTACGCTGTATTTCGTCTCCTCGTCGCAGTTTCGGCGCAAACCAAAACGGGGTCAACGGACAATGACTACTCAAGTTTAATTCATGTTTCACCTAATAAACCAGTACAACTAATGAAACCATTTCGCTTATTCGTAGTCGCTCTTGGCCTTTTCATTGGCTCATTGACTGCTTCGGCCCAAACAACCGCTCCGGCCCTGACCGCCTACTACTCGGTGAAAGATGCGTTGGTGGCCACCGACGCGGCTAAAGCCAAAACGAGTGCTACCGCTTTAGTGTCGGCACTAAGCAAGGTGAATGCCGCCAAACTGTCGGCTACCGACAAAAAAGCACTCGTCACGGCCAAAACCAAAGCCACCGCCATTAGCAAAAGTGCCGATGTGGACGTGCAGCG
>JAYVAP010000306.1:0-5453 GCA_043750915.1 Spirosoma sp.
TCTGCATTACTGATATTAATTGAGGGGCCGCTAGCACGCTTCACTAACAGGTTAGCGGGGATCATATTATCACTTTTATATACTTCCCACTCAAAGCCATTTGAGGTATTTCCGTAACCCGCTACTACAAAATCAAGTCCACGGGTTGCATTATAACACACATCGGGAGTAGATATATACCTGGGATATGTACACTCTTCATTATCACAACTACAGGTAGCGATGGATACTCCCGTACCTACAATTGCACCCACAATACCACCCACTCCGCTCGAAAATAGAGCACCAATACCGCTGTAAGTCGAAATGTTACCGGCATAACAATTCACTTGCTGAACCGTACAGTTTGAACTTGCCATTCTACCGCCTGCTATTGAAACAGGCTGGGGAAGGCTTTCATAAAATGCCTTTATCGCGTAACGCAGAATGGACTGGTATCTGAGGGTAAAGGATTTCTCCTGGTACGTCAGTGATTTGTCGCCTTCACTTTTCGAGAGTTGGTCTTTAAACCAATTATCCATTTCTGCCTGGCTTAATTCAGAAGCAGCAATTCGTTTAAACTGGGAGTCAAACTCCTTAAGAGCAGTATGAAGGTTTTTGGATACCTGCTTTTTCGACAGGGCATTGTCCCAGACTATGCTGACATCTTTCCTGGGGGAGTTTTTAAGACTGTCCATCGTCTTTTTAAACTTTTCCCGGTCTTGTTTAGGCAAATATTCGTATGGGTCATAATTAGCCAGGTGCAGCTTGAGGTGGTCATACAGGAACGGACCAACGCTTTTGTAATTCAGGGTATCGGTGTCGCTCATACCCCGTAGTCTTGAGGATACTTGAGCAGGCCCAGCCGACGTGGGTGACTTCAGCTCCGGATTGCAGGAGAATACAATCGTCAGGAACATTACACAAAACACTACTGAAGCACTCATGAAATTTTTCATAACTGTTTTAGTTTACATGGTTTTCTGTTTACTTGGATGAGTGAATAACTGATGTTACGCACTATGTGGCCTGACTACACGGAAAGGGCCTTCAGAACCTACCCAAAAGGCTTTTTCTGATCCCTATGAGCATCCCCTGCGTAACATCAGTGAATAACTACTATCTATTAATACTGTGAGCAGTTTTGGGTCTTGATTTGGTAAAACCATAAAAGGGTCGTAGTGTTGAAATCCCCATTTCTTCACCCACGACCCATGAGTCTCGAAACGATCCTCAGGCCAATATTGGCCAAACTTTCTAACGTGAACAAACATCAACGCACTTTTCTGACCGAACTCTTTGCTGTTCTGCTGGGCAGACAGGGACGCGCTACATTTGAAAATCTGGCCCGCTACTCCCGCTTCACCGAACTGACCTTTCGTCGGCACTTTGCCACCTGTTTCGATTGGCTGACCTTCAACACAGCCTGCATCGACTTTACACAAGGGCCATTCATCGGCGTTGTCGACTGTAGCTTTATCCCCAAAAGTGGGACTAAAACGTTTGGACTTGACAAGTTCTGCGGGGCCGCCCGTGCGGTCGTCTTGTGCGGGCAAAGCCCAGCGTGGGCTTGAAGTTAGTGTACTGGCTTGTGTCAACACCCTAACTAAACAGTGCTTTGTCCTCGAAGCCAGCCAAACACCACCTGCCATCACTCAACAGGACGGCAAACCCTATTCCCGGCTAAGCTGGTATCTGGAGCAACTCGCCGACTGTCTGCCCCATCTACCGGCTCTTTTGTACTGGGTAGCCGATGGTTATTACGCTAAAAAAGAGGTCTTTACAATCTTCGTTCGTCACCGGCGTCACCTGATTACCCGCCTGCGCCACGATGCCGCTCTGTATCATGTGTGGACAAAAGGCCGACAGCCCGGTCAACGTGGCCCCACCCGTCGCTATGATGGCAAAGCCGTCTTTAATGATCTAAGCCGCTGGCAAGATGCGGGAGCTCATCCGGTTCATGCTCACATCGCACTTTACAGTGTTCTGCTCTACTCGAAGCATTTTGAGCGCAACCTGCGGGTCGTACTCTTGCTGGATACGCGCCATCAGAAATATGTCTTACTGGCCTCGACCGATGAGCAACAATCGGCCAGCCAGATTGCCCACTACTATCACCTGCGTTTCCAGATCGAACTACTGTTTCGAGATGCCAAACAGTTCACGGGTCTTTCTCAGTGTCAGGCCCGGAGTGACGAGAAGTTAGACTACCACCTGAACGCTACCCTTAGCACCGTGAATGTGGCCCGCCTGCTGTTGGCGGCTGATGCTTCGCTACTCAACTCGATGAACGCTCTGGTGCGCCGGGAAACCAACCGACGCATCTGGAAAACGATATATAATCAACTCAGTGAAGAAGGCTCAGTTGATGTAAATCGGCTGGATAGCCTTAACTGCCAGTTTTGGCAGCGTAGGGCGGCTTAACTTAACCCCAAAACTGCTCACAGTATTAATCTATTGGAGTAGTTTATTAAAATTCAGTTAAAATTTATTTAAACCCCTGCAAAATTACTATTTAACCCCTGATTGCGCCTGTTTACTCCACCGGAGCCTCCACAATGGTCACAATTTTCCATAGCCCCCGGATGTCCTGCAACGGCACCGTTACGTTGCCGCCATTGGGGTTGTCAGAATGAAGGGTAAGGTATTTACGGGTAAGCAGCTCGTTGTCGCGGATGCGTTTTACCACAAAATAATCGCGGTACATCACCGCAAAAACACCGCCTGACTGGTATTCCCAGTCGCTTTGATTGACGGGAACGGCCAGCACTTTGGCCCCGTGCGCCAGCTGCGGACTCATGCTGCTACCCGAAATTTCCAGGACAACGGCGTGTTTGTGGCCTTTGGTTACCGGCTTGCGCACCCGAAACAGCTCCGTGTCTGTGGTGCCCATACGATCAGCATAACTTTCAACAAACGTAGCGTAAAAGCGTACCGGCACAAACGGCACTTCAACGGTATCGTCGTCAGTGCTGGCCATCACGGCATTGGCTTCGGGTGAACTCAGCACTGGCATAACCCCCCGAATCAGAAAATCGGCACTGATATGCGGGTAGCAGGTCAGCAAGCTCATAATCGTATCATAGGAGGGCTTGGCACGACCGTTCAGAATATTATAAAACTTTGACGGATTCTCGCCTAACTCCTTGGCAATCTGATAAATAGTAATACCCAGGGCATCAAAAACCTGCTTCAGTCGGATTTGTATGCTCACGGTGCTGTCCGTTTTGTTCAAACATTTTTCCATTATTATCGCAGATATAAAAGACAGTGCAATACAAGTATTATATATTGCACCCGTATTACGCAAACATACTATAATAGACACAAACGACCATGCCTTTTTTCACTTTCTTATTTAACGATTGATGAACCGCAACCGACTTACCAATCATGTTCTGCCGACGGTATTATTTGTGGACATGAACAGTTTTTTTGTCTCCTGCGAGCAACAGATCAATTTTTGGCTGCGCAACCGACCCGTGGCGGTTTGTGTGTATCCGGGCCGGCAGGGCTGCATCATTGCGCCTTCCATCGAAGCGAAGTTGCGGGGCATTAAAACGGGGATGCGTTTAGAAGAGGCTATGGCTCTGTGTCCCCAACTGGTACCGCTTGAAACAAACCCAAGTCGGTATCCTGCCTATCATGTCAAACTAATGAAGCTGCGCGACCACCCAGCATATCGGGATGTGATTGGATTTGGCAACATATAAGGACTTATAGGAACCGCTAAAGCGTTTTTCACCGCAACTGCCCCGAAAATGTCAGGGCAAAACCTGTTCGTTCGGGCAAAAGAACGTGGTGCGTCCGCCAACGACTGTGCGGGCAATGCGGGTGCGGCAACGGGGGCAAAACTTGTGCGCTTCCATGTCGTCATACGGTGAGCTATCCCACTCACGAGCGTGGACCAGAAAGTTAAGGGGAAAATGGCGGTAAGTAGCTTCGTGGCGGATGGCGGTCTGAAGCACCAGCCCAATAGCTTGATGCAATAGAACCATTTGCGCGTCTGTGAGGGTATCGGCGCGTTGTTCGGGATGGACGAACGCCTGGAACAGCACCTCGTCTACAATCCAGTTGCCCAGCCCGGCCACCACGCGCTGATCGAGCAAAACGGGTTTGATAAACGCCCGTTTGCGCCGAACTTGGCTGGCCAGGGTTTCGAGGGAAATATCCAGCCCGTCGTGTCCAATTTTTTTCTCCAGTAAATACGCGTCGATATCACTCACTAAGCCAACCCGCTCGAACTTACGCGGGCATAAAAAGCCGAGGTTGTAGCCGGAACCAAACGAAAACACGATCCGGGCAAAACGCGGTCGCTCAAGCGATGCGTGGTAATAGATCAAATCGCCGGTCATGCCGAAGTGCATCCTGACTATCACGTTTGGCTGGTCGGTGAGCACAAACAGGTTTTTTCCCACCCGGCGCGTGGCCGTAAACTGGCACCCCGACAGGGTATTTTCCAGGGTAGCGTAGTCGGTGGTCAATAATTTTTTGTCTTCCACCAACACGCCCTGAACAGGCTGAAAAAGCGACGATGCTTCAAGGTATTGACGGCGGATTTCAACTTCGGGTAATTCGGGCATGAACGAGCGTATTTCCTATATAAACCCATGCAACAACCCATTGGTGCACTTTTCAACCTGTTACAGGCCAGCCCATAAACAGGATTATTTGCTGGTTCAATTGTTGATTGGGTGGTTGATTTGCTTGTTTGTCACGTATTTGTTTATCAACTTTGCCAGACTACTGCCACCCATATTGAACAATACCGTTCGTGGCACTTGCGTTACACTACCGGGCTGGTCTCAAAAAAATGCTGGTTCTATAATTGATATTATTTTCTATTCCTATCATAACCCGTTCAGATGTAACAACCTCTACACGCGTAAAAAGTGCATGTTCAATCGTTAAACTGAAGTAAACTAAATTTTTCTATGGAAAACAATCCACAAAAACCCCGGCCCAATGGAGCCCTGTTAGCCGCCCTCATTATTATGACGGGTCTGGCCGGCGTGGCGGGTTACCTGTATTTCGACCAGAAAAAAGTGGCAGAAACCCAGGAAGTAACCATTTCGGAGCGCGTTGAAGAACTGTCGACAACCCGCATCAAATTAGATTCTATTTCGACGGCTTTGGATGCCAAGATCGCTGAAGTTCAGAAATTGGGTGGCGATGTTACGGAGCTGGAGAAAATGAAAGTACAGTTGGAGAATGATAAAGCGTCGTTGCGCAAGGGCACCCGGATTTCGATGTCCCGCTACGAAAGCAAGATCAAGCAATACGAAGCGTTTCTGATCGAAAAAGATACGCTCATTGCCAACCTACAGCGTGAAAATGTGACGCTGGCCACCAACGTAAAAGTGCTTGACGAAGAGAATGTAGTACTCAAAACCGACCGGCAGCGGCTGGCCGACTCGGTTACGACGGTGGTTACGCAGAATCAGGAACTCAGCACGAAAGTTACCCGCGCTGCC
>JAYVAP010000307.1:0-4401 GCA_043750915.1 Spirosoma sp.
TCGCTGGCACCCAAGCCCTAAGCCGGTCCGCAAAAGTTATGGAGAAAAGCTACGGCCAATGACCGGAGCTTTTTTTTATTGCGTTATTTTGTGGTCAACATCCATTTCAAATGGCAGCAGCGACGATAGTAATTCTGGGTGGTGGCGAAAGTGGGGTAGGCGCGGCTCTGTTGGCGCAGGCCAAAGGCTATACCGTTTTTTTGTCCGACAAAGGCACACTGGCCCCGCACTACCGGTCCGTGTTACAAACCGCCGGCATTGCTTTTGAAGAACAGCAACATACTGAAGCACGTATTTTGTCTGCCCAGGAAGTAATCAAAAGCCCCGGTATTGCCGGCACGGCACCGCTGATTCAAAAACTACGGGCGCAGGGAACGCCGATTATCTCCGAGATTGAGTTTGCCGCCCGCCATACCCGCGCCAAACTCATTGGCATCACGGGCAGCAACGGCAAAACGACCACCACGCTGCTGATCTATCATCTGCTCAAAACGGCGGGTGTCAATGTGGGGCTGGCCGGTAATGTGGGCGATAGCTTTGCGCGGCAGGTGATCGACGACCGGTTTGATTATTTTGCACTCGAACTGAGTAGTTTTCAGCTCGACGATATGTACCATACGCACCTCGATGTGATGGTGTTGCTCAACATAACGCCCGACCACCTCGACCGCTATGACAATAATTTCCAGCACTACGTCGACGCTAAATTCAGAATCCTGCAAAATGCCCGGCCCCAGGACGATTTTATTTATTTCGCTGGTAGTGAGTCTATTATGAGCGGTCTGGCCGAACGAAATCCGCTGGTCAATAAGCTGCCGGTTTCGCTCGAAATGCCTGTTGAGGCAGGGGGTTATCTGGCCGATGGGCAACTCCATGCCCGCAACGGAAACGCGTTTTTCAACATGGCCCAGGCCGACACAACGCTGCGTGGCCCTCACAACGCCATCAACGCGCTGGTGGCTGTGCTGGCAGCCCAGTCGGTGGGCGTATCTAACCAGGCCATCAGAACCGGCCTGACAACCTTTGCCAATGCCCCCCACCGGCTCGAACCCGCCGGCACCTTTAACGGCGTTACGTGTATCAACGACTCCAAAGCCACCAATGTCGATTCGGTCTACTACGCGCTGTCGAGCCTGAATGCCCCCATCGTCTGGATAGCGGGCGGTATAGACAAAGGCAACGACTACCGCCAGCTCGATGAGGTAGTTCGCCGACATGTGAAAGCCTTAGTTTGCTTAGGCACGGATAACCACAAATTAGTCGATTATTTTGGCGAAAAAATAGCCACAGTCGTTGAAACACACGACATGCAAACCGCCGTAGCCACCGCCCTATCGCTGGCACAGCCGGGCGATGTTGTCTTGCTCTCGCCTGCCTGCGCGAGCTTTGATCTCTTCCGGAATTATGAAGACCGGGGTCAGCAGTTCAAAGCAGCCGTTGCTCAGGCAGGTATGACGGAGCCACCCAAGCCAGACTGACCGAGAGCAAACGTTGTGCCTGTCAATTCATCTTTTATTCTTTATTTGTCCCAACCGAATGTCTCTCCGCCACTGGATTCAAACGCATCTGAAAGGTGATCGCCAAATCTGGTGGATCGTGCTGTATTTATCGATTATGAGCGTGCTGGTTGTTTACAGCGCGGTGGGCACCAAAGCCTTCCGCGAACTCGACGGCAACACCGAAGCTTTTTTGTTTAAACACGGGTCACTGCTGCTGCTGGGCCTTGCCTGCACTTATTTTGCACACCGGGTCAATTATATTTATTACGCCCGGCTATCGAAATTCGGACTGTGGCTGTCGATTCCGTTGCTGCTGTGGGCGTTTTTCAAGGGAACGAACCTGAACGATGCATCGCGTTGGGTCACCATTCCCATTATCAATCAAACCTTTCAGCCGTCAGACCTGGCCAAATTGGCCCTCATCTCTATCCTGGCGGCTATGCTGGCCAAGCGCCAGCGGTTCATGAGCGACCCCAGCGTTTTGTTCAACCTCATTTTCTGGATTGGCCTTATCTGCTCGCTCATTATCCTCTCCAACACGTCTACCGCCATGTTGCTGGCGGCCACCTGCTTTCTGCTGATGTACATTGGCCGGGTGCCAGTGCGGTATCTGGCCTACATGATTGGCGTGTGCGTTTTGTTTGGCGGTATGGCCCTGATGATTGGGCAACGCTTTGGCACGGCCACCAACCGGATGAAAAGTTTTATGGATTCCGACACCATTCTGTATCAGGTTGAGCAGTCTTATATTGCCCTGGCCAACGGGGGTTTACAGGGGCAGGGGCCTGGGAACAGCCACCAGCGCAACACGCTCCCAAACCCTTTCTCCGACTTTATCTACGCCATTATTGTGGAAGAGTACGGCCTGCTCTTTGGCGGTATTCCGGTGGTGCTGGCCTATATTCTGTTTCTCTGGCGAGGCATGAAAACCCTTCAGAAAGCCACCCGACCGTTTGGCGGACTGCTGTCGGCAGGGCTGACCTTCAGCATTGTTTTTCAGGCATTTGCCAGTATTTGCGTGGCCATTGGGCTGGCTCCCGTTACGGGGCAGCCGCTGCCGTTGCTCAGCATGGGCGGTACTTCGCTGATATTCACCGGTATCGCCATCGGTATTATCCTGAGTGTGAGCCGCGACGAGGTAGACGAAAGTAAAATTTAGCTATCATATGAATGTAATTATCAGCGGGGGCGGCACCGGCGGACACATTTACCCGGCCATTGCCATTGCCAACGAACTCATTGCCCAAAACCCGGCCACTAAGCTGCTGTTTGTGGGTGCCGAGGGCAAAATGGAGATGGAGAAGGTCCCCCGCGCTGGCTACCAGATCGTGGGCCTGCCGGTGGTGGGTCTGCAACGTAAACTAACCCTGGCAAACGTGGCTTTCCCTTTCCGGCTGGGCCGCAGTTTCCTGAAAGCACAGGCCATTATCCGCAATTTCCGGCCCCATGTCGTGGTGGGTGTGGGTGGCTATGCCAGTGGGCCGGTGCTGCTGGCCGCATCCCTCCGGGGCATTCCAACGCTGATTCAGGAGCAGAATTCCTATGCCGGGCTAACCAACAAAGTGCTGGCTCGCTGGGCCAGCCGGGTTTGCGTGGCCTACCCAGGCATGGAAGCCTTTTTTGCCGCCGACAAAATCAGGCTCACCGGCAACCCCGTGCGCAGCGATATTCAGTTTGCCGACCGGCAACTGGATGCAGGACGATTGCTTTTTGGGCTGGAACCCGACCGACCCACGCTGCTGGTGATTGGCGGAAGTCAGGGTGCCCGCACCCTCAACGAGAGTCTGGAAGCAGATTTGGGGCAATTTATCGACGCGGGTGTTCAGGTGATCTGGCAAACGGGCCCGGCCTTTATCGAACGGGCGCGGGCAGCGGTGGCCGCCACGGGTTCGTCGCTGATAAAACCCTACGACTTTATTTACGACATGGACAAGGCCTATGGCGTTGCCGATGCGGTGGTGTCGCGGGCAGGTGCCTTGTCGGTGTCGGAGCTGTGTTTGGTGGGCCGGGCCGCTATTCTGGTGCCGCTGCCCACAGCCGCCGAAGACCATCAGACAAAAAACGCCCTGGCCCTGGTAGAACGTCAGGCGGCCCTGCTCGTAACCGACCAGGCCGCCCGCCGGGACCTCGTGCCGGCTGCGCTGGCCTTGCTGGCCAACGTCCCGCAACGCGCCCGGCTCAGCCAACAGATACACCTGTTTGCCAAACCTGATGCCGCCCGCGACATTGCCGGAGAAGTGATGCGGTTGGGAAAACAATGATTACCAGACTACTTCTGTAGGCTACTACCCGGAACGATTGGCACTACTGCGGTCCCTCTATATCCTTAGCGTAGTTGGTCTTAGTAGCCAAACCACTGCCGATCTGCGTCCACAACTACTCGAACAATGATCGAATAAAAGTATACTGATATGGAGAATGTAGCAACATTTGGTGTCTATGAACGCTACGAAATTCCCGGGTTGGCACTGAAAAGCCATTATATAGAACGATGCGCAGGCATAAATGTAGGAGATTAGTGGCATCGGAGCGTACTTTTGTAAAAAAAGCACCCTTTAGCCTAATTACTGTTTTAGGGTGATGCAACATGACGCTCTCTAATTTTAGCCATATTTATTTCCTCGGCATCGGTGGTATTGGTATGAGTGCGCTGGCCCGCTGGTTCAACGTAAACGGATATGCCGTTGCCGGTTACGACAAAACCCCGTCGGCCCTCACCGATGCGCTGCAAACCGAAGGCATCGATATCCATTTTACCGACGATATTGCCCGTATTCCGGCCCCCTTTCTGGCCGATCCGGCCCGGACATTGGTGATTTATACCCCCGCCGTTCCCAAAACCCACGCCGAGTTTAACTACTTCAGTGAGCAGGGATTTGTGCGGCAAAAACGGTCGCAGGTG
>JAYVAP010000308.1:0-2268 GCA_043750915.1 Spirosoma sp.
GTTGGTGATAACAGAATTTATTCCCTGCAAATTTAGTGGATTGCAGCGGGACTGCAAGGTTAGAGGCACAGGCAGGGCGATTGCCGGGCCTATCGGCGACTAAAAAACACCAATCTTCAGCCGCACGCCACATGCCTTATCAAACGGGCACAACAGTTTGCCCGTAATCCATTACTTTTGCAAATCAAATTTTGGCCCAAGCGCCATTTTTCATGCCGACCACCGACAAATTGTCACCTTTTGTGCACTGTTCTCGTCTTGTCTATATCGTTGGCAGTGTATTTTTGTTGACGATTACGTTTCAGGCTGTTGCCCAGAAATCTGGCTCGCGCGTTGATCAGTTGAGCGACGAGCAGGTGCAGGCATTTTATAGCCGGGCGCAGGCCAGCGGATTGAGTGAAGTGCAGATTGAGCAGGCCGCCATGTCGCAGGGCTATACCCTCACCGACATTGCCAAAATGCGCCAGCGTATTGCGGGCATCCGCTCGCAAACGGCCCGCCCAACCGGTCGCTCCTTTGCCGACACCAATAGCAACCGAACGCTGCCCAACGGTCTCTCCCGGCGTTATACCGATTCACTACCATACGGTGCCCGGCTGGATACGATCCGCCGACTGCGGGTATTCGGTGCCTCGCTTTTCGAGAATGCCAACCTCTCCTTCGAGCCGAATCTGCGGATTGCAACCCCCCGCAATTACATCGTTGGGCCCGACGATGAAATAAGTATTGATGTGTCGGGCGCATCGTCCGACAGTTTTAAGCTGCGCGTGTCGCCCGAAGGCACTGTGAAAGTACCCAACCTGCAACCCATTTTTGTGAGCGGCCTGACCATTGAGCAGGCAGAGCAGCGCATTGTTGCCCGGCTGCGAAAAGGTGGCTATCAGGGGTTGGGCCTGCCCGGCAGCGATACCAGTGCCAACGTTGCCCTCACCAACATCCGCAGCATCCGCGTTACACTCGTGGGCGAAGTGGTTCGGCCCGGAACTTACACAATTTCATCGCTTGGCTCGGCCTTCAATGCACTTTATTTGGCGGGCGGACCCAATCCCGAAACCGGCTCGTTTCGCAAAATAAGCGTGATCCGGGGCAACCGCGTCGTGCGGACCATCGATCTCTATGACTTCGTGCTCCGCGCCGACCAGCGTGACAACATCCGGCTGCAGGATCAGGACGTGATCCGGGTGGCCGACTACGAAACCCGCGTGACGCTAACAGGCCGCGTGCGCCGACCGGCTATTTTTGAAATGCTGCCTGGCGAAACGTTCAAAAATCTGCTGAGTTTTGCCGGGGGTTTTGCCGACGATGCCTACCGGTCCAGCATCACCCTCCGACGCAACACCAGTCGCGAACGCCGGATTGGTACCATTGGCGAAGATCAGATAGCCACTTTCGTGCCGCAGCGGGGCGATAATTATTTTGTCGGGAAAATTCTGGAACGCTACGAAAACCGCGTTCAGGTGTCCGGTGCCGTTATGCGGCCGGGCGACTACGCCTTAGAGCCGGGCCTGGAAACCGTTCGCCAGTTAGTGAGCCGGGCCGAGGGGCTGAGCAAAGATGCCTTCACTAACCGGGCTACCCTCATCCGCGAACGGCCCGACCGCGACCGAGAAAACTTATCGTTCGATCTGGGCAAGTTGATGCGGGGCGAAATCGCCGATATCCCGCTCATGCGGCAGGATAGCCTGACAGTGCTGTCGATCCGCGATCTGCGCGAGCCCTATTACATCACCATCGAAGGAGCCGTGAACCGTCCCGATACCGTGCCGTTTGTGAACAACATGAGCGTGGCCGACCTGATTGCACTGGCGGGTGGTTTTCAGGAAGGAGCCACCCCTAACCGCATCGAAGTGGCCCGGCGCATCCGCCAGGACTCAGTCGGCGTTCGCAACACCACGCTCGACATGTATCAGTTTTCGCTCGACCGCAACTTACAGATTACGCCGGTCGACGTGGTTACTTCCAACGGACTGATTACCAGCATGGCCACCTTCCGCCTGCAGCCGTTCGACATTGTATATGTGCGCACCTCGCCGAACTACGAAGTTCAGCGGCAGGTGTATGTAGGGGGCGAAGTGCTCCATCCGGGCAACTACGCCATCGTCAGCCGTCAGGAGCGCATTGCCGATGCCATCCGGCGGGCGGGCGGCCTGCGGCCCAGTGCTTACCTACCGGGTGCTCAGTTCCGGCGGAACAGCCAGCTCATTGGTAACGACCTTGGATCGGTACTGAACGATCCCGCTGCGGAGGAAAACCTGCTGCTCAACGATG
>JAYVAP010000309.1:0-3094 GCA_043750915.1 Spirosoma sp.
CGTACCCGACTGGGTGGCCGTGCCGGTTACGGTGCGGCCAATCCGGCCATCGCTGGGAAAAGTATGCGTTATTACGGTCTCGGCCATAATCGTGCTGCCATAAACACCCGGCAAGTTCAGGCTGATGGGCGAGCCATCGCCCCCGGACAACTTAAACTGCAACACACCCGACTGACAGTCGTAGCTGAGAATCTGAAACGCCAGATTAACCATTGACCACTGCGTTTGGTGATACCTGCCGGGATCATTACCCGGCGCATCCACATAAGTCAACGAAAAACGGGGGGGGGCACGTTAGTGGCCACCACGTTACCGATTGCCCCTAAGCAAGCGGGTACTATGAGCAGAAGAGATAGACGCATAACAGAAAGAAGTTGAGATAGGGGGCAAGTAAAGAAAAAAATTCAGATTTATCAACATTGTCCGATTTTTTTGCGGGCCTCACTATAGCCACCAAACAAAGCCTAAACACCGGGCTACAAAAAATAAAAACCGGGCTTTATACGAGCGAAGAGTAAACTGTCTTCATAATCGCCATTGGCGTTACGCGTTTTGCAACTCATCCGACCTTCCTGTTGAAAACCCAAACTTTTGTAGAGTCCAATTGCTTTCTGATTTGAGGGGCGAGATTCTAATTCAATCCGACCTACTTCTGGCCAGTTTTCATCTATCTCCCGTAAGAAAGCTTCAAAGAGTGCCTTGCCGACTTTTTGTCCTTGATAGTAAGGCTTGACTGCAATAGTTAAATTGGTCAGGACATGATTGAAGATATAGAGGCCATATTTAGAGGCATGCATCTCGGCAATTAATTCGTTGGTGTTATGATTCACAACTACCAGCATTAATCCCTGTTGAGTTACCTGCTGATAAAGCGCATCCATGTAGGCTTCGGTTACTTCGGCCTCGATTCGTGCGATACCTTGACTAACTCGCGCCACTTCCCGGTATAAATTAACCAAATCAGGCAGGTCATCAACAGTGGCTTTACGGATAAGCATACTTCAGAAAATAGGTAACCAACGCAACCTACCCCACTACATTGTAAATAACAACGGGAGCGGCTTTATTCTTGAGCGTTACCTCGCCAATACGCTCGCAGGTAAACGACTCGGCTATGTGTTGCTGGGCCGCTTCGGTAATCACAACCTGACCCGCACGGGCCACGGTCTGGAGCCGCTGCGCCATGTTCACGGCATCGCCAATAACGGTGTAGTCTAACCGCCGGAGCGTTCGGGAACCAATGTTGCCCGACACTACCTCGCCGGTGTTGATGCCAACTGCTACCTCGGGGTGATAGTTGGGCTGGTTGGGCAACGGGTCGTTGAGCTGCGCAATCTGCGTTCGCACGCCGAGGGCGGCTTCGATGGCCCGGTCGAGGTGATACTCGCCCCGGAAAACGGCCATCACTGCGTCGCCCATGAACTTGTCAACGTGGCCCCCCTGCGCAATAATTTCTTTCACCATCACGTCGAAATAGCGGTTTACCAGCTTCACAACCGTATCGGCTGTTTCGCGCTCGGCAATGGCGGTGAAGCCGCAAATGTCGATAAACATGATCGTCGCCAGTATGGTTTCGCTGGCCGAGAGCGACGTTTCGAACTCGGTCCGGCTCATAAAAGCCAGCACTGATTCATCGACGTACATCCGTAGAATATCATTTTCCTTGATGGCCTGCAGCGTTTGCCGAAGCTGCATAACGTAGGCCATCGTTTTTTGCAGGGTCAGTTCGAGGTCTTCAAAGTTGACAGGCTTGGTAATAAAATCGAAAGCCCCCCGGTTCATGGCGGTTCGGATGTTGTCCATATCGCCGTAGGCCGAAACAATTACCGATTTAAGCATGGGGTTGGCCTCGTGCAGTTTCACCAGGAGCGTCAGGCCATCCATGCCGGGCATATTGATATCGGTCAGCACCATGTCGATATCGGGGTGCCGGCCGAGCAGTTGCAGGGCTTCTTCACCATCGTGGGCAAACACAAACTCGTATTGTTTTTCCCGAATCTGCCGTCGGAATTTTTGCTTGATCAGCAGTTCGAGGTCGGTTTCATCATCGACGACCAGCAGTTTAGCGTTCATGCTATGTGGCGGAGTTTTTGTTTCAGCACGGCAAAGTCAAGTGGTTTTGTCAGAAAATCGTTGGCCCCCAACTCAACGGCCTGTTGTTGCGAAGCGGGATCGCCATAGGCCGTAATCATCATGACAACGGGGGGCGGGGGGGCGTTGAAATCGGCCCGGATATGGCGCAGGAGTTCAAAGCCGCTCATGCCGGGCATGTTAATATCGGACAGGATCAGGACCACTTCTAATGGGTGACCTTCTAAATAGGCCAGTGCCTGCTCGCCCGAGTTGGCAAAAGCCAGCTCAAACTCGTTGTTTCTGATCTCGCGTCTGAACCGTTGTTCAAATAGTTCTTTTACATCCATTTCGTCATCGACAACTAAAATTTTCATGGGTTGGGGTCGTCAAATAGGGTCGTTTTGGTACTCAGGCGGGTATTTTAATGGTAAAGATAGTGCCTGTTCCTGCCTGGCTGGTCACTGCCAGGGTTCCATTATGGCCTTTGGTTACAATGTCGTAGGCTAATGAGAGGCCCAGTCCGGTGCCTTCACCGGTGGGCTTGGTGGTAAAGAAAGGCTGAAAAATCTTTTGCTTTACGGCTTCTGGAATGCCCGTTCCGTTGTCGGCAATCTCGACCTGTGCCTGCCCGTCCACGCAGCGCGTTTGCACCCGAAGGGTGGGTTGGTAGGTGGTAGGGCCAGGGGTGGTACCAACTTGTTTCTGGCGTTGCTGCACGGCATAAAAAGCGTTGGTAAACAGGTTGAGCAGCACCCGCCCCATATCTTGTGGCACCAGGCTGATAAGGCCCAGGGCGGGGTCGAGGTCGGCAGAGAAACTGGCGTTGAAACTTTTGTCTTTGGCCCGCAGCCCGTGGTAGGCCAGCCGCAGGTATTCGTCGCAAAGGGCGTTGAGGTCGGTGGGTTCGCGCTGTCCGGTGCTGGCCCGCGAGTGCTGCAACATACCCCGCACAATGGAAGAGGCTCGGCCACCGTGGTGGCTGATTTTCTGGAGGTTTTGCCGCAGGTCGGCCAGCAGGTCG
>JAYVAP010000310.1:0-3064 GCA_043750915.1 Spirosoma sp.
GACCCCGCCCTCGCCAAAGGCATTGTCCGGCGGGGTGTAACCGAGCTGGTTACGCCCGGCGTATCCTTCAACGACAATGTGCTGGATACCCGCCGTAACAACTACCTCGCGGCCGTGCATTTCGGCAAAGCCGACGATCAGTTCGGCGTGTCTTTTCTGGACATATCGACGGGCGAGTTTCTGGCTTCGCAGGGCAATGGTGCTTATGTTGATAAACTACTGCAAAGTTTTAACCCCTCAGAAGTCCTCTACTGCAAGCGTAACCGGCAGGAGTTCGGGGCACTCTTTGGCGACAAATTTCATACCTATACCCTCGAAGACTGGGCCTTCACGTATGACTTTGGCTATAACTTTTTGAAGCAGCATTTTCAGACAACCTCGCTGAAAGGCTTCGGCATTGAAGGAATGCCCGACGGAATAATTGCCGCCGGGGTTATTCTGCACTACCTCAACGAAACAGAACACAAAGACCTTCAGCATATTACGCGCGTAACACGGCTCGAAGAAGACCGCTACGTATGGCTCGACCGCTTCACCATCCGCAACCTCGAACTAACGGCGGCCCAGCAGGAGGGGGGCGTGCCGCTGATTCAGATTCTCGACCACACCGTGACACCCATGGGCGCGCGGCTGCTGCGAAAATGGCTCAACCTGCCCCTGAAAGACAAAGCCCTGATCGACGAACGGCTCAACATGGTGAGTTTGCTCACCGACGACCCTGAACTGGCCGATGCGCTGGTGGGGCACCTGCGGCAAATCGGCGACCTCGAACGGTTAGTTTCCAAAGTAGCCGTTCGGCGCATCAGCCCCCGCGAGCTGCTACAGCTGAAACGGTCACTGCAACACATTTTGCCCATCAAAGAATCGCTGATTACCAAAGCCCCCCAACCCGCCCGCCGAACGGCTGGAGAGCCGGGGGCGGAGGGTGTCGGGCCGGGCGAATATCCGCTGGGGGCCTGGGGTGCTTCGGTTCGCAAATACGCCGACCAGCTCAACCCCGTTTCTTTTTTGATCGACCGGATTGAGGCCGAACTGCGCGAAGACCCGCCGGCATTGTCCAACCAGGGCGGCATGATCAAAGCCGGTATCGACGCGGAACTCGACGAACTGACGGCCATTGCCTATTCGGGCAAAGATTACTTGATTAAGCTTCAGGAGCGCGAAGTGCAACGAACGGGTATCTCCTCGCTCAAAGTGGCCTATAACAAAGTGTTCGGCTATTACCTGGAAGTGACCCACGC
This sequence comes from Spirosoma sp., assembly GCA_043750915.1. Classification (GTDB taxonomy): domain Bacteria; phylum Bacteroidota; class Bacteroidia; order Cytophagales; family Spirosomataceae; genus Spirosoma. Next base: position 1,242 of record JAYVAP010000310.1, read on the forward strand.
CCACAAAAACCGGGTGCCCGACGACTGGATCAGGAAGCAGACCTTAGTGAACGCCGAACGCTACATTACACCCGAACTGAAAGAATACGAAGAGAAAATTCTGAACGCCGAAGAACAGATTTTTCAGATCGAAGCCCGGATGTTTAACGAGATGGTTGTTTCGGCGGGGGAGTATGTGGGGGCCATTCAGCAGAATGCCCGCGTGCTGTCGGTGCTCGACGTGCTGGCATCATTTGCGCAGGTGGCCCTCAAAAACAAGTATACACGCCCGCAAATCAACGAAAGCAAGGTGCTCAACATCAAAGACGGGCGGCACCCCGTTATTGAGCAGCAACTGCCGCCGGGCGAGCCGTATATTCCCAACGACATTTATTTAGACGATCAGACCCAGCAGATCATTATCATTACCGGGCCAAACATGGCGGGGAAGTCGGCACTGTTGCGCCAAACGGCCCTGATTGTGCTGATGGCGCAGGCGGGCAGTTTTGTGCCCGCATCGTCGGCAGAGATTGGCTTGGTCGACAAGATTTTTACCCGCGTGGGTGCCAGCGATAACCTGTCGCGGGGCGAAAGTACCTTTATGGTTGAGATGACCGAAACGGCCAGTATTCTCAACAACCTCAGCGAACGGAGCTTAGTGCTGATGGACGAGATCGGGCGCGGCACCAGCACCTACGACGGTGTTTCCATCGCGTGGTCCATCACCGAATACCTCCATAACAAAACCGACTGTCGCCCCAAAACCCTGTTTGCCACCCACTACCACGAACTTAACGATCTCGCCACGGACAATCACCGGATTAAAAACTATAACGTGGCCGTGAAGGAACTGGGCAACAAAGTGATTTTTCTGCGCAAACTGAAAGAAGGTGGTTCGGCGCATAGTTTCGGGATCCACGTGGCGCAAATGGCGGGTATGCCCACCCAGATTGTGAGCCGGGCGGCCGAAATTCTGAAGCAGCTCGAATCGTCGCGCGAGCGGGAAACAAACAAAGAAACCATCCGGCAGGCGGGCCCGCCGGCGCAGGAACTGGCCCTGCGGATCATCGAATCCGGCGACCCTAAATCCGAAGCCATCAAGGAGAAACTGCGCGCCATTGATGTGAACCGGCTCACACCCATTGAAGCGTTGCTGAAATTGAACGAGTTGCTGAAAATGGTGGAGTAAGTTGGGGAACCAGCGCATATTTGGCTGATTCTAATAGGTCGGTTGCCAGATTTCATGCGTGAATGTCTCGAAGTAGCGTAAATGATAACTACAAAGCCGGACGTTGAACTCGTAACAGCTGACCTGTCGTTGTTGGCCCGGCCGCCGTCAAACAGGAGTCAATCCGCCGGGCGAGGGTTACAAAGTCGGCATCGAAGGTGCTTACCAGAATACCGGCATGGTCCGGTTGTTGTCGGTGTAGTTTGATAAAATCTTTTCGGTTCAGTGTAAGCAGGCAGCGATTGAGCGAAGTAGACAGTGCTAAAACCTGATCGTCGGGGATGGCCTGACCGGCAAGTTCCATTTGCAACATTGTCAGGACATCATATCCACGCTGCCGTAATTGCTCAACAACTGGAAAGGGCAGGTTTTCGTCAGCGAAAAGTAAAGTCATTTTACTCTTCGTTTTCCAGTACAAACCGGTTTATTTCGTCAGCATGGTTGCGGGTATATGCCCATGCGTTGGCCAGGTCTTCGGCCCGCAGGGATGGGTAAGCCCTGAGCAGCTCAGCTTCCGACGTACCTAACCGACGCGCCTGTTCAAGCACCCAAACCGGAATACGGGTACGAACAATACAGGCGGCTCCTCCAGCTACATCCGGTTTACTCTCGATCC
>JAYVAP010000311.1:0-2599 GCA_043750915.1 Spirosoma sp.
ACGCGCGGGGTGAGGCACTCACCCCCGATCAACTGACCGCCCTGGCTGCCGAAAGCCAGCCCACCGGGTCTTTTCTGACAACGGCGGAGCTGGTTCGCCGATTCGAGGCCCAGGTCGATAAAGTTCTGGCCCAACTTCGGACTACCGACCCAGCCCGACTAACCGATGTTCGCCTGGTGGGCCGGGCGCAGCTGCCCTCCACGGTTATTGGCCTGCTCGTTCACGCGGCCGAACATACCATGCGGCACGTGGGTCAGCTTTCCGTGACGGCCCGAATAATAGCGGGACCGCCTGGGCAATGATCCCGGAGAGCGGGATTAGTGAGGCTTTCAACATGCGCCCAAGCAGTGCCTGTGGGGCTCATGCTACTCAACCGCCACGATCTTGAATTCGGTACGGCGGTTTTTCTGGTGCTCCCGATCAGAGCAGTTTACGCCATCGGCACAGCCATTGATCGGTTCGGTTTCGCCGTAGCCGCGTGCCATCAGCCGGTCGGCCCGAATACCACGCGCCACGAGGTAGTCCATGGCCGCGCGGGCGCGGTTTTCCGACAGCCGCACGTTGTAAACATCCGTGGCGCGGGCATCGGTGTGGGAGCGCAGCTCGATTTTCATCTCCGGGTATTCGTTCAGCAGGAGCAGCACGTGATCGAGTTCGCGGGCGGCATCGGGCCGGATAAAGAACTTATTCAGGTCGTAATAAATATTTTTCAGTTGAAACACATCGCCCACGCCATACAGGCCCAGCGAGTCGGTAATTACTTTAGTGTTGCGTTTGATTTTACCAAACTTTGCTTTTTTGGTGGCATACTTGTCTTTTTGGGCCGTGAGGGTGTAGGGCGCGTTTGTTTTGGTATCGAACTCGTAGCTGCCATCAGGCCCCGTAATCACGCTCTGCTCCGACTTATCTTTCTGGTTGCGCAGCGTCACTTTCACGCCCGTTATGGGCTGCTGATCGACTTCGGTTTTCACCACCCCTTTCACCAGCGTATTCTCGGTTCGTTCGAGGTAGATGGACACGCTCAGGACCGGCTTTGGCGACTGGGTGAGGGTTGAAAACCGGATGCTGTTCATGGCAAACCCTTCTTTCACGGCTTTGAATTCGTAGTCCGTACCGGCATCCACGCATAACTCGGCCTGCCCCGCCAGGTTTGTCAGCCGCAGTTCCTGGTTGGTGCCATTGCGCAGAATACGCACGTCGGCATTTTCGAGGGGCAGGCTGGTTTTGGCATCATAAACGAGGATATTGAGCTGTCGGCAGGTCCGCCGGAATGAGTAAATATCATCGTCGCTGACCCCTTTATCGCGGTTGCTGCTGAAATACCCGCTCGTGCGGCTGCGGTCGGTGATGAAGCCGAAATCATCTTTTTCGGAGTTGATGGGCGCACCCACGTTCTGAACACCTTTGTAGGCAACACCATCCCGCAAAGTGGCAAAAAACACATCCAGCCCCCCCAGCCCTTCGTGCCCGTCCGATGCGAAGTAGAGGTTAGCGTTTTCATCGACAAAAGGGAACATCTCGTTGCCTTCAGTATTGACCTCTTTACCCATGTTCACGGGCGTTCCCCACTGCCCGCCGTTATACTCAACCACATACACATCGGTGCCGCCGTAGCCACCGGGCATGTCGGACACAAAATAGAGCCTGGTATTATCGGGCGAGAAGGCGGGGTGCCCCACCGAATATTCATTGCTGTTGAAGGGTAACTCCTGAATATCAATCCATTTTCCGTTTTTATTTACTGACGAATACAATTTCAGTTTTTTCACCCCGTCGGAGCTTTTGCCCGACGTTCCTTTGCTGGCGTTGTTTCGGGTAAAAACGATAAAATTCTGATCTTTAGTAAACGTCATTGGTCCTTCGTGGTAGCGGGTGTTGAGCGTACGGCTGAAGGTTTCAGCTTTGGTAAGCGGCTGTTTATCGGACGACAGATCGACCGGTGCGGTTTTGGTCACTCCGCCCCCACCCAGCACGGCGGCACTGGCCACGCGGGCCGACTCGGCACCGGGTGCCCGCAGCTGCAGGGTGTCGGGGTGGTAATAAAGATCCAGAAATGGGGTTTGGTTCCAGTTAAAAACGCGCTTCACCACGCCCCCCTCGTTGCGGGCCGACACGAACACCAACCCGTTTTTGTAGTACATGGGGCTAAAATCAGCCTGCCGTGAGTTGATGGGCAACGACTGAACGCGAAAGGAAGACGAGTCCTGATAAAAGCGGCTCATGTCCATGTAGGATACCGTATACCGGCGGCCGCGCAGGTCCTGGCTTTGTTTCTGGCCATACTGGCTATACTGTTTCTGCGACTCCCGATACTTGCCGTTGGAGGCCAGTGCCTGGGCATAGTAGAGGTAAACTTCACTGTCGCTGTCGGGATAAGTCTTTATCAACTCACTGTACACCCGCTCGGCATTTCGGGTATCCTGTAGTTTTCGGTAGCTATAGGCGAGCTTGGTCATGGCTTCGCGGGTTTCGGCGGGGTTCTTTTGTTTGTCGGCCAGCAAAAATTCTTCGTAGGTCCGCACGGCACCCAGGTAGCTGAGGTTATCGAATTGCCGGTTAGCGGCCCGCAGCCGACCGCTTTGTGCCTGGGCAACCAGGC
>JAYVAP010000312.1:0-7150 GCA_043750915.1 Spirosoma sp.
TTGGTCGGCCTTACGCGGGTCAACGCCTAACCGGACATCGATATCCACGGAAGCGTCGAATTTGGTGTACGAAATCTCCTTCAAAATATCGGCTGCCTGCGCAAGCGAATATTCTTTGGCAGCGTCGTACTTCGACTGGGCTTCCTTTTGTTTTTTTGTTAACTTAGCCATCTGTTTTTTTGCCTCGGCAAGTCTATTAGTTCTCGAAGGGCGCTGCACCCGTCACTGTGATTCCCATGCTGCGGGCCGTACCGGCCACCTGCTTCATGGCCGACTCAATCGTGAAGGCGTTTAAATCAGGCATCTTCGTTTCGGCGATGGTCCTGATCTGATCCCACGATACGGTACCAACCTTGTTGCGGTTTGGTTGAGCGGAGCCGCCTTTGAGCTTAGCCGCTTCCATCAGCAGAATCGGTGCGGGCGGGGTTTTGATGACGAACTCAAAGGATTTATCCTTGTAGTACGTAATCAGAACCGGCAATACCGTTCCCACCTTGTCCTGCGTGCGGCCGTTGAATTGCTTGCAGAATTCCATGATATTTAAACCTTTGGAACCCAATGCCGGACCGATTGGAGGGGAGGGGTTGGCTTGCCCGCCTTTGACTTGCAGCTTTACGTAGCCACCTACTTCTTTTGCCATTAGATTGATTGATTTGCGGTTGTTACCTGCCAACAGCCGGGCGATCCGTCACATTCACGAACCGGCGTTATCAGCCAACACCACTTGTTGTGGCCGTTTGTCTCCTGAGGGAAGCACGAGACGCCCGACCGATTGAAAGTCAGGTTGCCCTTAGCTTTCCTTCTCCACTTGCGCGTAACTGAGTTCTACCGGTGTATTCCGGCCAAATATTTTAACAACGACGTTCAATTTCTTCCGGTCGTCGAATACTTCTTCTACAGTGCCGATGAAACCGCCAAACGGCCCGTCGACCACTTTTACCGATTCGCCCCGGATAAAGGCAACGGAACTGATCGCTATTTCCTGGGTTACCTCGGCTACTTTACCCAGAATGCGGTTTACTTCTGCTTCGCGCAGTGCTACCGGCATTTTGGAGGTCGTGCCGACCTGCGAATTCCCCAGAAAACCCAGCACACCCGGCATGTTCAGAATCAGATCGAGTGCCCGGTTGTTACTCAGATCGGCTGAGATCAGGATATAACCGGGAAAAAATGATTTTTCCCGAACGCGCTTTTTTCCATTGCGCATTTCGTATACTTTCTCGGCCGGGATCATCACCTGGGGCACGACTTCATCCAGTTTTTGCCGGATAATCTCGTTATCGAGGTAAGATTTTACCTTTTTTTCCTGCCCCGACACAGCCCGAACCACAAACCAGTGAATACCAACAGGTATGGTGGTTTCTTTGACAGCCGGTTTTTTGGAGGTTTTGGTATCGCTGGGCATTGCTTGTTGATTAAGGAGAATAGCCATCTGCAAAAGCAGACAGACCTGTTTTCTTTACGGGCTTAAAACGACTGGTAAAAGGCGTTCAGTCCGTTCTCAAAAACCAGGTCTATTAACCCGACCATCAGCGCAAAAATCAGCGAAGCCACCAGCACCAGCATGGAACTGGACTGTAGGTCACTGAACTTCGGCCAGGTTACGTTGTGCTGAACTTCCTCCCAGGAAGCTTTCAGAAACGAAATAAACTTATCCATTGCACGTAAGGAATTGGCACGGGTGGAGAGATTCGAACTCCCATCAACGGTTTTGGAGACCGCTATTCTACCCTTGAACTACACCCGTTTATAAAAAAGCCCATGACGGTGATCTTCCGAAACGGACTGCAAAAGTACGAAATAATATCAAAAAACAAGTGCATCTCCGCGAAGAAATGCACTTGTTTTGAGTTACTTATCTTAATCAAGAATCTCCGTTACCTGACCGGCTCCTACGGTACGGCCACCCTCGCGAATAGCGAAACGCAGGCCTTTTTCCATCGCAATCTTATTGATCAGCGATACATCAATGGTGATGTTATCGCCGGGCATAACCATTTCAACGTTCTCAGGCAACATAATTTCGCCCGTTACGTCGGTGGTGCGGAAATAGAACTGAGGGCGGTACTTATTGAAGAACGGCGTGTGACGGCCACCTTCCTCTTTCGAGAGTACATAAATCTCAGCCTTGAATTTAGCGTGTGGGGTTACCGAACCGGGCTTGCAGATTACCATGCCCCGACGGATATCGGTTTTTTCGATACCGCGCAACAGCAGACCTACGTTGTCGCCGGCTTCGCCACGGTCCAGAATTTTCCGGAACATTTCAACACCCGTTACAACTGATTTCAGGTTTTCGGCACCCATACCGAGGATTTCAACTGGCTCACCCGAGTTGATAATACCCCGCTCAATGCGGCCCGTTGCCACCGTACCACGACCCGTGATGGAGAACACGTCCTCCACCGGCATCAGGAAAGGCAATTCGGTTTGACGCGGAGGCAATGGAATAAAATCATCCACGCTTTGCATCAACTCCTCAATGGTGCTTACCCATTTGGCATCGCCGTTCAGACCACCCAATGCCGAACCCTGGATAACGGGGATGTTATCGCCGTCGAAGTTATAGAAACTCAGCAACTCCCGGATTTCCATTTCCACAAGCTCAAGCAGTTCCGGATCGTCGACCATATCTACTTTGTTCATGAACACAACCAGCTGGGGCACACCAACCTGGCGGGCAAGCAGGATGTGCTCACGTGTTTGCGGCATGGGGCCGTCGGTGGCAGCAACCACCAGGATAGCACCGTCCATTTGGGCGGCACCCGTAACCATGTTCTTCACATAGTCGGCGTGGCCTGGGCAGTCAACGTGGGCATAGTGACGGTTAACCGTCGAGTACTCCACGTGCGATGTGTTGATGGTGATACCGCGTTCCTTCTCTTCAGGTGCATTGTCAATTGAGGAGAAATCCCGGATTGCAGCCAGACCCTTTCCGGCCAGCACTTTCGTAATGGCAGCCGTAAGCGTCGTTTTACCGTGGTCAACGTGACCAATCGTACCGATGTTAACGTGCGGTTTCGAGCGGTCAAAATTCTCTTTTGCCATGTTTTTAAAACGCTATTGTGAACTGTTGATTGTTTTTGAATGAACTCGTTAAACGGCAGTTTTGGCCGATGAGATCATCCCTTTCGAGAGCAGATACCCTTACGACTTAAAACCGCACGGGCGGACCCGCAAAAAGACTTCATAAAGAAGTCTGGAGCCGTTACGGGGATTTGAACCCCGGACCTCTTCCTTACCAAGGAAGTGCTCTACCACTGAGCTATAACGGCTTGTTAATTAACTGTATCCACTAAACCTTACCAGCAAATAAAAGGCCACTGCAAAACACGGATGCCTGTTATTCAGCTGCAACTCTGCCCAAGACGGTGTTTATACCCAATACAACTGCCCATAGCTTAACACACCATTGCCCGGTTCATGGAGCGGAAGACGGGTCTCGAACCCGCAACCTATAGCTTGGAAGGCTATCGCTCTACCAATTGAGCTACTTCCGCTTTTGGGTCATTAGTCATGTGGCCAACTGCACAAAATGTGCTGGCCGCATGGCTGTTTACCAAATGGTGGGGAGTGGAGGATTCGAACCTCCGAAGGCGTACACCAGCAGATTTACAGTCTGATCCATTTGGCCACTCTGGAAACTCCCCAAAAAACACGTGTAAAAGAACATTTTCCGCCCCTCTTTCGGGTTTGGAGTTGCAAAATTACAACGTTTTGCGGTGTTGTCAACAAATAGGCTAAAAAAAATAAATTAGTTAGCCAAGAGACTGTTCTGAGCGGGCTCACCCAGCCCCTCGTCAGCATGCACAATGGGGCATATCAATGCTCAGCGCAGTAGTTGTGTTAGTTGCTGCCCATCAGGATAGCGCATGTCAACAATGCGCCACCGGCCTGCTACCTGTTGCATATCGATACGAATCTCCACGGGTTTGTAACGCTGCAAGAACGTTACGTATACCACCGCCCGTGGCCCGGCAACAGCCGCTGGTAAGACCCACGTTTTTTCTACGACGTTGTCAGATACGTTGAAAAGAGGATTCGTAGTAGTCCGGTTTAACTTTCTAACCGAAGCCCGCGCGTCGCGCCAGATCAGGTCAGCTGTCGATTTGGTAAAAAACTGATCGATCAACGTACGGTCTTTTGTTTCCAGCAAAGGATTTTCTTTGGTTCGATGTTCAAAATACAGTGCCCGTATCAGCCGGTCGGCGGCTGAGCGGGGTGCATCCGGCGTGGGCCGGGCCGCCAGCATAGCGGCACTGTCGGCGGGCGCAGAGGTGCTGGCGGAGGTCTCCCGCTGGGATCTGGTTTGGCAAGAGCAGGCCAGGAAAAAGACAAGCAGGGCGGCAATAGATATTTTCGGCGTGGTCTGGAGCGTGTTTACCATACTTTTATCCGTTGCTCTTTGGGTTTATACATGGCACTGCCGGGCTGCACATTGAAAGCCTGATACCAGGCATCGATGTTGGCCAGCGGGCCGTTGCAGCGGTACAGGCCCGGTGCGTGGGGGTCGGTCAGGATCAGCTGGGCCTCCGTTTCGGGGCGGACGTTGATGCGCCACACCTGCGCCCACGACAGAAAGAACCGCTGATCGGGCGTGAAACCGTCGATTTTGGCCTTCGATTTGCCAAGCGTGGCCCGTCCTTGGGGCGTTTTCCGGAAGGCATCGTAGGCAATGGCCAAACCACCGAGGTCAGCCAGGTTTTCACCGAGCGTCAGCTGGCCGTTTACTTTCAGGGAGTCAAGCACTTTAAACCCAAAAAACTGCGCCTTCACCTGATCGGCACGTTGTTTGAAGTTGTCGGCATCGGCTTTAGTCCACCAGTCACGCAGGTTACCATCGGCATCGTACTGCCGCCCGGAGTCATCGAAGCCGTGGGTCATTTCGTGGCCAATCACCGCCCCAATGCCGCCGTAGTTCACCGCATCGTCGGCTGCGTAATCATAGAAGGGGAACTGGAGAATAGCCGCCGGAAACGCAATTTCGTTGTTCACCGGGTTGTAATAAGCGTTGACCGTGGGTGGTGTCATGCCCCATTCGGTTTTGTCGACGGGCTTGCCCAGCCGATTAAGCATATATTTATACGACCACTTTCCTGCCGACTGCACGTTGCCATAAAAATCGTTCCGGGCAATGGCAACGCCTTCATAGGTTTTCCACTTATCGGGGTAGCCAATTTTTCGTTTAAACGCCATCAGCTTCACTAAGGCTTTCTTTTTGGTATCCTCACTCATCCAGTCGAGGTTTTTAATGTGCTCTTTGTAGGATGTTTCAAGGTTATCGACCAGTGTGAGCATACGCTGTTTCGCTTCGGGTTTGAAATACCGCTCTACGTACAACTGGCCGAGCAGGTCGCCGAGCGTACCATCGATCAGGCTACTTATCCGTTGCCAGCGGGCAGTTTGTTCTTTCTGGCCAGTAAGCACTTTGGTAAACGAGAAGTTTTGCTTCACAAACGCATCGTTAAGATAAGGTGCCGCCCCTTTGAGGGTGTTCCAGCGCATGTAGGTTCGCAGGTCTTCGATGGGCGTAGCCGCTACCAAACTGTCGAGTGAGCGATAGAATGCCGGATTCTGCACCAACAACGTATCCTGACCAGTTGCCCCCAGCTTTTTCAGTTGATCGGCCCAGTCGATGCCGGGCGTTTGGCGGCTGAAGGCGGCCACCGAAAACTTGTTGTAGGTCTTGTAAGGATCGCGCAGTTCAACGCGGGGCATCTGCGCTTTGGCCAGCACCGTTTCCAAACGCATAATCACATCGGCATTCTGGGAGGCTTTCGTTGGCTCCTCGCCAATGAGGGCAAACATTTTGGTCAGATTATCGCGGTAAGCATCCCTGATTTTCAGGCTGCGGGCATCGTTTTTCAGGTAATAGTCGCGGTCGGGCAGGGTAGTGCCGCCCTGGCTGAGTTGCGGTATGTATTTAGTAACGTTTTTACGGTCCTGACCTACAAAAAAGCCAAATAACATGCCGTTGCTCTGCGTCCGCTGGTAGGCCAGTTCGTTCAGAAAGTCGGCTTTGGTATTAACTTTTTCAATGCGTGCCAGATCGGGTTTGATCGGGTCGAAGCCGCGCTTTTCAATGGTGGCACTGTCCATACCACTCACGTAATAGTCGCCCACCATCTGGTAGAGCCGACCTTTGGTGCTATTTCTGGTTGCTTCCTCGAGCAGCGATTTCATGGCATCGAGACTTTTTTCGCGCAGTTGGTTGAAGCTACCCCACGATGTTTTCGATGACGGGATGGCGTTTTTCCGCAGCCAGTTTCCATTGGCATACTGATAGAAATTGTCGCCCGGTTTCACGGACAGATCCATGTTTTGCGGATCGATAAACTTAACTGGACCCGATTTAGGCACAGCCACCGGTTTTTTTGGGGGTGTTGCCATGCCCGCATGAACGCCTAAAGCACTGAAAGTGAGTACTGTTGCAAGGAAAAATGTTAGTTGTCGATTCATTTTCGTAATAAAACTGGGTAAATAAAGTGGGTAAAAATAGGTATTTGAGCTGACTACTTACCGGCGGTGAGCGATCCGCCAAACGATTTCACGTAGGTACCCGCTTTGAACTGGTCAAACGATTCCTTTTGGTGGTAGTTCTGACCAAAGTACGTGATAATTTGGTGGAACGCACGGGGTTCGAGATAGCCGGGGATCGGCTGGATAAGCTGAAATTTTTCGTCTAAAAAGACCGTCGTTGGGTAGCTCATCTGGTTTTTCAGGAGTGCGGCTGCCAGCTCATGCACACCCCGCCCGCCCCCGCCAACGTATTTGAACGTTTGCTTCCCTATGGTGATGTCTTCGGTTTGTTCGGCGTTGAGTTTCACCGCGTAGTAATTGGCATTGACATAATCGACAATGGCGGGTTTCGAGAAGGTTTCGCGGTCCATCACTTTGCACCAGCCGCACCAGTCCGTATATACATCGACGACAAATTTTTTGGGTGTTTTCTGGGTCAGCGTGTAGGCTTCCTGAACGGTAAGCCAGCGGATTCGTTTGGGCACAGCCGTTGCCGGGCGGGGCGGTTTAGTGGGCTGGCTGGCTTGGAAAGCACCCAGGGTGAGCAGCACGAAAGCGGCAAAAAAGAAGAGCAGGCGATTCATAATCAGACGTTTTTAATGAATAACGCGGTCAAACTGACAAAATTAGG
>JAYVAP010000313.1:0-3470 GCA_043750915.1 Spirosoma sp.
GACCTGGCACTGACCAACGTAGACAAAAGTGGTGTGCGCTCGGGCATACTCCTCGACCGGGTCTTTCCCGGTGCCGACCTGCAAAATTTCAATGCCACCACGCCATCCTCGGCCGAGCACTATTTGCAGGCCCGCTCCGAACTCTACGAGGCTACGCTGTATGACGTAGCCAACCAACTTACGGTAGAGGAATTGAAAAACCTGATCTGGCAGAACGAGAAGCGCGGGATCATATCCGTGGGCGTTACGCTGGCCGAATTTGAGGTCATCAACTACGATGCCCTCGAGTTAGACAACAACCAGCTATATCGGCTGAAACCGGGGCAGTCCAATGCCAATCTTTATCAGTCACGCCAGGCCACCATTGCCGCCCTGTTATCGCCAACGGTGGGGCGAGGTACCAGTTTATTTGAGTTGCCTGCCTGGTCGGTGCTCAGTACGGGAGACAAAGAGGTAAACAGCATCGTTATCGATTTTGGCGATGGCAATCCCGCCCGTACCCTGACAGTGGGTGCTGGGGCTGTTGCGGCAAATTACCAGAACTTAGGCCCCAAAACCATTCGCTACACCATCAACCTCTCCGACGGCAGCCAGCAAACGGCCCTTTCTACCCTGACCGTCAATGAAACAGGACCGGTTCCCCGCTATCCCGACACTCCTCCTTATGACTGCACTACCTGTAGTGGCACCCCCGTACCATCCCGCGATGGTATCGGTTTAATTGAACCCCTCTTCATCGAAGGCATTGAGGCATTTCAGGACTACGTCGGGCGATCTGCGGCCTCGAAGGGCAAAGGCGAGGCCTATATTTATTACGCACGCGGGCGCACTACGGTCCGAAAACCGGTTATCATTCTCGACGGTTTCGATCCGGGAGATACGCGTTCAGCCCAGGATATTTATGTAAAGAGACTTGAATATCAAAGAGGTCCGCAGGATTTTCCAAAACTCGGCGATGAACTTCGGGAAGGGGGTGCCGACAACGATTCGGACGTGATTATTCTGAATTTCCCGAAATATGAATATGACTGCGCCCTGCGCACTTACTGCCGGCAAGCTGGCCCCCGGGGAAGCTGCACCCTGCAAACCGTGAACCTGTGTAAGGTCCGGGATGGCGGATCGGACTATATTGAGCGCAACGGGTTGGTACTGGTCGAATTGCTCCGGCAGGTCAATGAGCGGCTGCGGGCCAGCGGCAGCCGGGAAAAAATTACGCTCATTGGTCCCAGCATGGGCGGGCTTATTTCGCGCTACGCCCTGCGCTACATGGAAACGCGTAACATGGATGCCAACTGCAAGTTGTGGGTCTCGTTCGATAGCCCGCATAACGGGGCCACCATACCCATTGGTATGCAGATGTTGCTGGATCATTTGGCCAACACCTTAGGATTTGCTTCGGCGAAAGACGGCTTCAATCGGTTAGATTCCCCGGCGGCCCGGCAAATGTTGCTCGACCACATGAGTGCCCACAAAGATGGCAACGAACTGGCCGTGGGCGCACCGGGTTTTCGCGACCGCTTTGTCAACACCATGAACACCATCGGTTTTCCCCAGGCCAGTTGCCTGCGCAAGGTTTCCTTAGTCAACGGTAGCAAAAACGGCCTGTCACAGGGTTTTTCTCCCTGCCAAAGTGTCTTTCGGCTCCGTGCCCGGCTCACAACTGCGGGGACTATAGTTTGTTTGCCAGTAGGCATAAAAGTCGGTGCAGGTATTGGCTGTATTATTGGGCCAGTAGGTTGCTTATTGGGTGCCATAGTGGGTGCTGCTACCTGTGTTGCAGCGCGGGACCGCATCCTTGAAGCCAACACCTATGTGGCACCTGCTTCGGGTACCCGTTGCTTAGTGATGCAGCAATATTGGACCGGTTTTGGTGCTCACCTGATACCAGCCTACTCGCGTGGGTCGCAGCTCACACGGAGCAGCTTAGATTTGCTGCCGGGCGGCTACTATGATGTGTTGAGTTTAGTGGCCGACCAAAGTTCCGGCCCTTTGATACCTGGTAAACTGTTTGCGGGTTTAGGCGTAATTGAGGCAAACGCTTCGTTTCAACAATCCTGTTTTATTCCGGCGGTCAGTTCCTATGCCCTCAAAAACACAGACCGGGACTGGGGTAGCTCACTGAGCAATATCAATGTAAGAAACGACACGCCTTTCGATGCCATTTACGCGCCTAACAACAACGAGGACCACACTTTCCTGTCGGCCGCCGGGGTTAGTTTCCTGCGGGATCAAATACGGGAGGCCAATCTGCAACAGTGCAACGGCCCCTGCGACTTCACCATCTCGGCCAACACCGTCAATGCCGGCTGTAATCAGCAGGTTACGCTGACTGCTGCCTGTAGTGGAGCCAACTGCGATAACGTCAGCTACGCATGGGCGGGTAATGGCCTGAATCAGTCAGGCCAGTCTGTTACCTTCAACGCATCGGGCAGCAACGGCTCATTATCTTATACTGTTACGGCCAGCCGCCCGGGCTGCGCCAACAAAACAGCCACCGGCACGGTCAACGTCAGCGGTTGCAGTGGGGGCGGAGGTGGCCTCACGCCGGGTTGCTACGTGATTAAGGTGCAGAAGACGGGCCAGAGCCTGCAGGCCATGGGCGATGGTTTTATTAAACAGCAGGGCAGCAACGGCCAAACCAACCAGGTCTGGAAAGCCGAAGATGCGGGTGGCGGCCGGTTCCGCTTCATTACCCAAAATGGCAGCAATCAGGTCGTCAAAGCCAACAATGGCAACAGCACGGGCGAACAGCTTCTGCTGGGTGCCAATGTGGACGATGACCGCCAGAAGTGGTCGGTTGAGCAAAACGGCAGCAGCGGCAACTACCGCATTTTTCGCAGCGGTGCCCTTACCTGGGACCTCAATAACTTTGGCAATAATCCGGAACTCCAACTCTGGGGAACCACGTCCGAGTCATTTTTTGACTTTCGCTCGTTTCGTTTCGAGTCGGCTACCTGTTCGGGCACACCGCCACCGACCCCAACGCCAACACCCACCGGTAGTCTGGCTTTTCAGATTGTGAGCTACGACTGTAACACCGGCGTGCTACAATACCGGTTCAACAGCAGCGACAACGCACCGGTCAACGTGAATGGGCCGGGTATTTTTGGCGGTAACATGAACCCTAACACAACAGTTTCTCACACCTTTCCGGGCGATGGCCGTGTGGGGCGCGTGGTTACGGGAACGGCTTCGCAGTCGGGCAGTCAGATCAGTATCAACTTCACCAATGGCTGTAGTCTGGCATCGGGTAGCCGTCAGGGCGTTCAGCCTGCGCAGGAGCCGACAATGGAGTTACAGCTATCAGTACAACCCAACCCCAACAATGGTCAGTTTGAGATCGATATACGGGTTCCGGGTGGTCAGCCCTACACTTTGGGCTTAACAGATTTGGCGGGCCGGGTGCTGGCCACGCAGGAAGGCATTGGAACGGGCTTGCCCCAGACAGAGACCATTAACCTGCACGGGCG
>JAYVAP010000314.1:0-2041 GCA_043750915.1 Spirosoma sp.
GTTGACGCAAAAACCGCTTATGCCGATGCCATCCGGGCCTCGTGGGAGCAGTGGGGCGTGTTTGATGCCACTGAGTTTGCCGCTTATGTGGCCAGCCCTAAAGTGGCCTTTGCCAGTGCCGATGCACTGGCTAAAATTGGTGATCAGCGGTGGCTGGCACTCTACCCCAACGGCCAGGAAGCCTGGTCGGAATGGCGTCGGACGGGGTATCCCGACCTGAAACCCACGCCCTACGCCGTCAACGACAGTAAGCAGATTCCCCGCCGGTACGGCTACCCAAACACGGAGCCTACCCTGAACACAACGGCTTACAAAGAAGCCACGGGCCGCCTGCAAAACGGCGATAAAACCAACTCGCGCGTGTGGTGGGATAAATAGTAGATGAGCGGATGTTTTTTCGCCGACACCCAATCGGGAACAGGCCTGTTTTCTTTTGGGTGTCGGCGTGCCATACATTTGATGGATACATGCCAAAACAAGGAAGCCCGGATCAGAGCGATCCGGGCTTCCTTGTTAAAAGTTTGCTGGTCTTTGAAAACTATTCTGTCTTCAGCACCCGTACCATTTTGGTTTGACTTGGGCTACTCACCTGTAGCAGGTATAAGCCTACCGAACGGCTTAGTTGCAGGCTGACCCGCTCAACAATGCCGGCCTGCTCAATGTGCTGCTCGCTAACCAGGTGCCCCTGCAGGTTGCTCACCCGCACCCGCAACGGTTGGCCTTCAGCACCACTCACATCCAGTCGTACTGTTTCGCCCACTACCGGGTTGCCCAGTACCGACACCCTCATAAGAAGTGTTGATTCGCGGCTCGCCAAAGCTGCCAATCGTCCGCCACTGCCTCCATTACAGGCGGTTAACCAATTGTAGGCAAAACTGGTTTCGCCTGCCGTGCCGCTTTGAGTGGCTTTCAGGGTGATAACCGGATTGTCGGTAAATACGTTGAACATATAAGGACCCGGTGTTGTGGTGGGCATCATCTCATTGACTACCGAGAAACTCACCGGCTGACCACTTAAACCGGCATACCGGGGCGTAAAGGTCAGCGTCCGCAGACCCGCTGTCACCGTAGCGCAACTAACCGTGGTCACACCCGTAATGCTGAAAGGTGAAGTCATTGGTGCCACCGGTGCCGGGTTGATTGTGATCGTGAAGGTAGTACTGACTGACAGGCTGCCCGGATCAGTAGCCGTTACCGTAATGGTGCTTAGCCCGCTGACTGAGGGCGTACCGCTGATGGTGGTTCCGGACAACGACAGGTTTGCAGGCAGACCCGCCACCGTCACTACCAAACTGCCCGGTGTCTCGGCATCGGTGAAGGTGTTGGCTGGAATAGTAAAATTGAACGCCTGACCTACCGTGCCACTTTGAGGAGCAACGACGTTAGCCACCGTGGGGGGCGTATTAACCACCGGAGCGGAGTTAACGGTAATAGTGAAACTCGATGAAGCGGTTCCACCATTGCCATCGTTAGCTGTCACCGTTACGCCTGTCACGCCCGAGGTCAAAGGCGTACCCGAAATGGTCCGGTTGGCAGGGTTAAAGCTAAGCCCGTTGGCAGGCAGGCCCGTTACCGAGTAGGTCAGCGTTTGGCCTGCATCGGGGTCAGTGAAGGCGGCTACGGTGTAGCTGAAGGGGGTACCGACCGTAGCCACCTGATTGGGAATGCCACCTGCTGGTGGCGATGGGGGCGTGTTGACCGGTGCGGCTACATTGACATTAAAAGTCTTGGTGAAGCGTATGGGGTAACTCTGCCCCGCGTTTACGGTAAATGTGATGACAACATTTACGGCATTTGCCAACGCCAGCAGATTGGCACTATTACCCGAACCAGTTGATGGCGAGACTGCCGCAGACCCACTCGTTACAGACCATGAGGTTATGGATGTGTTAAGTGTGTTGAGCGCAAACGAGCCATTACCGGTAAATGCGGTTGGTCCACTAACGGTGGGCACGGCCAGATTCGTTGTATTACCGCTGATACCCGTTGGGTCCAGCCAGTTGCTCAGTCGTGTGGCGTTGCCCCCCCCCCCGTCCAGGAG
>JAYVAP010000315.1:0-3730 GCA_043750915.1 Spirosoma sp.
ACCAAAAACGAGCCAGAACGCGGCACAGAGCAGGTAGGCACTCACTAACTGAATCAGTTTGGGGTCTACGTCGCTCGACCGAAACGTTCGTTTTTTCTCCGCTACCAGCGGAGCGTGCATATCCGTGGTGATATGGCTGACTAAGCCCAGCTCATCGTGCGCGTAGCCGTCACCCGCCAGTTCGTCGCCCGACAAGTGCGTCGCTACGGCGTTTCGGCGTTCAAGAATCAGCGCGAGTTGGGCGGGGGTGAGGTTGGCCACGGTCTCGTCGAACGCCTGTTCCCGTTCGTCGTCGGGTTGAGTATTGAGTTGCTGCACCACGCGCCCCAGCCGGATAATGGCCAGCAGGGCTACGCTCACCACCACTAATAGCAACACGACCACCGTGCCAATGATGCCGGGCTGACTCCAAACGTCAGTGGCTGCCGTTGGCTGGGCCAGAACGGGTAATGCCTGGCCTACCAGTCCGGCGATGGCCGTCAGGAGAGCAATCCGTTTCAGGGGTATACTGCTGTTTTTCATGCCGTTGGTCAATTGAATTGGGAAAGGTGTTATTGACTGTTTACCGGAAAATTAGCAGTCTGGCGGTTTCAACGCATGTTAGCGCGTGGGTCATACCGGCGGGAAAAACGACATAATCGCCTGCCACAAACTGGTTCGTTTCGTCAGCCAGCGGAGTGCCGCCCAGCGGAGTGCCGCCCAGCGGAGTGCCGCCCAACGAAATGTCCATTTGCCCATCCGGCACCAGCACGAACACGTCGGTCGGGGCATGGTGCGGGGGCAGACTGTCTTTTTTCATGAGCGTTGTTGTGGTTTAGTACCAGAGAGCGTATGGATTTTCACCTGCAATACCATTGCCATCGACTGAGCGCGAATTTTGGCTTGCCCGGCAACGGGACCAGCGAACAGTTCGTCATTGTGGTACAGGTTCTTGCCGAACTCCGTTGATAACCAGAATATGTTCGTTTGGGGCGGTCATGGCTGATTGGTTTGTGTATTGGCCATCAAACCAAGCGATTCCAGTGCGGCACAGGTAGACGCATAATCGACATGACAAATCCCCCGAATGCCTAACCCCTCCGCCACGCTTACAAACAGGGGTTGATCCTCAATGTAAAGTACTTGACCTGGTGGTACCTGCGCAATGTCGAGGGCCATCCGAAATATGTCGGTATCGGGTTTGCGGAGGTGAACGAAGGAAGACGATATAAAAAAATCCACGAATTCATTCAGCCCGAAGGTTTGAATCCGATAGGCATTCAATTCGCGTCCTTCGTTGCTGACGACGGCTATTTTCAACCGGTAGGTTTGTTTTAGCTGGCGAAGCAGTTTTATCATGTTTGGGTAAGGCTTTGACTGGGCAAACATGAAATTTTGGAAGGCATCCATCGTAAACGGTCGGGCTTCGTAAAAAACCACCCGGTCCAAATATTCTTTCAGGGTGAGTTTCCCCAGCTCGTAGGTATCGAAGCTCAGGTGGTGCCGCTCTTCCAGCTCAGTCAAATTCAGGCCAAACGTTTCAGCGGCCAGCCTGCGGGATTGGTGGCCCCAGCCGTTGGTGAGCAGAACACCCCCAATGTCTACGAATAATGTTGTAATGGGTTGATTATGAAGGGTATGTTCTGGTAATATCATAATACATCTATCAGAATTTAAGGCCCACCGCTAATCATTTTCCTGAGCAAAGCCAGGCGGTCAGACGTAAACATTGTGTGGTGCGGGTATCTGATCTATCAACTACCTATTTGTAAATCAGCATCCGGGCTGTTTCTACACAGGCCATCGCGTGCATCGTCGTGGCGGGAACAATAACGTACTCACCAACCCCGACCCGGGTTGTTTCGTCGGCCAGGGTGATGTCCATCTGCCCATCCAGCACCAGCGCAAAAACGTCGGCTGGGGCATGTTGTGGACCTGTCTTATCGCCCGATATAAAGGTTTCACAGATTACCTGCCTGTTGGCCAAATCCGCCAGGATGGTTGTCTTTGACCCGCCGGTGCCATTTTTTTGGTGCGCGGGAAGGGTTTCTTTTTGCATGATTTTTCGTTTTTTATCGCGCCATTTCCCCACCCTGTTCACGCCGGTGTATTTTTCTGGTTGTGGCAGGCGATTTCTATGGTTGGATTGATTTGCTAATTGCCTACGCCCGACCAGTGGACTAACCCATGCTCAGGGTCAAGCGTACTGAGTATGTCTGCTTTCGACCGATCCACGTAATGACGAATGAGGGGCACCAGCCGGGCTTGCGTCAACTTGCCGTGCAGGCGCCGAAAACCCAGAAACAAAGCAGGTGTGGAAACGACCCCGGCTAACCGCCCCTGTTCTATATCCGCCCGGATTCGTGTTTTCAGTGTTTCATCTTGCATATCATTCAAAAACAACTCCGGTTCAAGACCCAGCCGGGAGGCCAGTGCCGTTGCCGAACTGAGCGAGATGGATGTCATGGATGGATGAACAAACAAAGCCTCGTGCATGGCCCAATACTGATTTTGCCGCCGGGCTGCTTCGGCAGCCAACGCCATTAACCACGCCCTCGGCTGGCTAAGGTTGGGGAAGTGACGGAACGTATAGCATACATCACCCGCAAAAAGCGGTAATATAGTGGTTAATAGCGTCTGGAGTTCCTGGCAACGCGGGCAGCTAAAGTCCCCGTATTCAATTAGATCCAGCGGATGCGGGGTGCGATGTGTGACTAATATCGTTCTCATTGTCCGTCATGAAAAATAATGCTGTGAGGTTATTAAGCAGCACGGGGCAGCACCAGGAATGCATAGAACAAGCGGGAGAGCGAACCCTCCCGCCCAGTGTTAGTAGGCCATATCAAGGCTGTAATCGACAGCCAATTCGTTATCAACCGTTTGCACACCCGGCGCATTCCAGGCAATACGCCCGGCTTCGTCGCGCTGATAAATAGAGCCAACTTTGCCATGCAGCGTAACATTACTGCCCGTTACCTCAACATGCACTTCCCGTTCGTCGATAGACCAGTTACGCATCAGGGCCTGTTCGATGTCCATTTTCTCCAGGGTATCGTGGGTATTTGATTTGATGCGGATATCGTTGAACACGCCCTTCACACCTGCCAGGTTTTTGATAGCTTCTTTGGCGGCTTCTTTCTGGTAGTTCCACTGCACCGCTCCACCAAGGGTTACCCAGCCGTTTTCCACTTTCACGGTTAGCCCATCGCCTGGTACGTTCCAACTCCATTTGAATGCCTCAACTACTTCGTTGGCAATGGCAGCATCGTTGTGGGTGGCCATATTGCCAAACTCAATATCAATTTTTTCAACCACGGCTTTCACACCGGCAACGCGTTTTGCCGCATCTTCGGCTTCGCGTTTTTTGGCGTAGCTGTCAACGGTTCCGGTTAGGGTCACCACGCCGTCTTTGGCGGTAACGCCAATTTCGGCTGCGTTCAGCAGGGGTTCCCACTTGATGGCATCCAGAACGAGTTTCTGCAACTCTTCATTGGTTTTCATAATCGTTTCTGGGTTTAATTGGTACTTCACAAAATTACCGGCTACCCGTTGGGCTACCTATGACCGCAGTCAGGCATGGGTATGATAAGCCTCAGTTGGCACCATGAGCGAAGCCCGTTAATGGGCAATTAGCGGGTGTTTAGTTCCTGGTGAAAATAGGATTTGACAAACGCATGTTGCTGATTTTTAGTCATCGTATCAGTCGTTTCCACGTGAATGGTTGTTTTTTCGAACCGCTGATCGGCCTTCA
>JAYVAP010000316.1:0-3064 GCA_043750915.1 Spirosoma sp.
TCCCCGGACCTGTTGTGCGCGTCAGAAGATCAAAAATGGACGTGTTTGTTACGGACGTATTCCAAAAACCTTAAAAGACCAGCCGGAAAGTGCTGCCCCGGCCCGGCCTGGATTCGGCCGTGAGCTGCCCGCCGTGGAGTTGCATAATCTGGCGCGACAAACTCAGCCCAATGCCCGAACCGGTTTTTTTTGTCGTGTAGAACGGAATGAAAATCTGCTCCAGTGCCTCCGGCTCAATGCCTGGCCCATTGTCCGACACGCTGATAATAACGTGCGGCCCATCGGGGGCGGCTTCGATCCGGATGGCCGGGTTGGCCGTGGAATCTAAACTTTCTACAGCGTTTTTAATCAGGTTAAGCAGGACCATCTCAATCTGGGCTGCGTCGGCGCGGATGGCCATGTTGGTCAGGGCGGTGGCGGTTGTGATGCTGATTCGGTTTTTCTGGGCATCGGGCTGGGCCAGCTGAACCACGTTGCGCAGCAGATTTTCGACCGGTACGCTGGCAAAAACGGGCTGCGGAATAGTGGTGAAATGCCGATAAGCATCCACAAACTGCATAACGCCCGCGCCCCGTTGTTCAATCGTGGTCAGGGCATCGCGCAAATCATTGACCGACTCGGTCAGCCGGGGATCGTGGGCTACGGGCAGGGCCAGATCCGTTTCCACAATGTCGCGCATGGTGCCCGCCAGTGACACAATGGGGGTAATGGAGTTCATGATCTCGTGGCGCAGCACCTTGGTCAGGTTCTGCCAGGCATCGAGTTCGCGCTGCTGGAGTTCGGTGCGGATGTTTTGCAGCGATGCCACCGTGACCAACCGGCCCCGCAACCGCACCGCCGTACACCGCACCGACAGTTCGCCGTCGGTGCCGGTTTGGTAGGCAACCGGTGCCGACGCGCTGCCGGCCGACCGCAGCAGCCCGGCCAGATCGGGGTGGGTAGCATTCAGGTCGGTCAGGGCACGGAGCCGGTAGATGCCCAGCAGCCGCAAAGCCATCTGGTTGACCAACTCCACCTGCCCGGCCGCGTCGAAGGTAAGCAACCCAACGCTCACGTGCTGAACAATGGTGTTGAGGTAGTGGAGGTTGGCTTCTTTCTCGGCCCGCGCCTGCCGAAACGCATCCAGCACTTCGTTGAACTGGTGGTTAAGGTCGCGAAACGACGGCCCCAGGTTGCTGTCGGCCCGGAAGGTAATCGTAAAATCCGAGTAACGAACCGACTCCAGAAAACTGGTCAGTTTCCGGTTCAGACCCGTAACGTAGCGGTACAGATTAACGAACAGCAAAACAATGCCAAGCAACGGGAGAACCAGCCAGAACAGGCCAAGCCGTTGCCCATATAGGCCTGCCATCGTGCCCGCCAGGACAACGATGGCGGCAATGCGCCAGCCAAGACCGAGGGCAAAACGGGTCATGCAACAGGGGTTGGGGTTCTCAGGCGATCCAGCTGAACGGATACTCCAGCAGGGGTACTCTGGTGCGCTCGGCCACCCGGCGCAGGCGGTTGGGCAAGGCCATCAGGTAGTCGCGGGCGCGTTGCCCGGCATCGTTCAGATCGGTCAGGCCGGCAATATTCCAGTCGGTCAGCAGCGTGTCGGCAATATCGATGTAATCCTGCGTGGTATAAACGCCCATGCGCTGGGCCGCATCGGAGAAGTGGCTGAACGTCTGGCCAATTTTGACACCGGTTTCGCGCAGGAAGTGGGCGGGCATCACAATTTTCTTGCGCATCATATCTTCAAAAGCCAGCATCATTTCCGAGGCATCGACCTCAAAAATCTGCGCCACAAAAGCTTTGTAGGCTTTGGCATGGCGCATCTCATCGGACGCAATTACCCCGCATATTTTCGATAGCTGGGCGCAGCCCGCCTGTTTGGCCAGGGTGGCCGTTCGGCGGTGCGACACGTTGGTAGCCAGCTCCTGAAAAGACGTATAAATAAAATTGCGGTAGGGATCGCGCCCGGTACCAATGTCGAAACCGTCGGCGATGAGGTATTGCGTCGATATTTCCATGGCCCGCATGTTCACCCGCCCCGAGAGGTATAGGAACTTGTTGAGCAGGTCGCCGTGGCGGTTTTCTTCGGCGGTCCAGGCCCGGATCCACTGGCTCCAGCCGGTAGATTTACCTTGCTCCACACCTTCCATATCCATCAGCCAGGATTCGTAGGTGGGCAGGGCTTCTTCGGTGATGGTGTCGCCAATAAGTATCGCCATGTAGTCGTAGGGCAGTTCGCGGGTGCTTTCGCGCAGTAGCCGGACCTCCTCAAAAAAGGTATCCTGGGTGGCATCGGGCAGAAAATCGGCCGGTTGCCAGTTGGTTTCGATGGGCCGGAGGTATTCGTCCATCAACGTAGTTATTTTTTCGCCTACGAAACGCATAACGTCCAGCCGGCTGCCTGATAAACTCATGTGAAAAATAGAAAGAGTGAGTCGTTATCCTGATTTTCTGACAAGATACGCTAAAAACAAAAGGTAGATTTGGGTGTATTTACTTTTTTGTGCCGCGCAAAAACGGGTCTGTCACTACTTTTGGGCAAAAATCAATGGCTTCGGTGGCGAACGGGCCAAAAAGAGCCCATGAAAAAACTGTTGGATTATGCGTTAAGTAGCCTTTATCTGCTCTATTTCGGGGTTGTGTTACTGATTTTTCACGTGTTTCAGGTGGGCGCGTTTCATTTGTTGGGGAAAGAGGCTCATAAAAAAACGGTCGATGTTATGAACGGACTGATTACCCTGGGCTGGTATCTGACCGGCAGTTCTGTTCGCTATCGCCCCCTGACCAACCTGCCTACCAACCGCCCCATTATCTTTGTGGCCAACCACCAGAGCATGTTCGACATCTCCCCTATTATCTGGTTTCTACGTCGCCATACGCCAATTTTTGTGTCTAAAGCAGCGTTGTCGCACGGCATTCCGGCCATTTCCTACAACCTCCGCAAAAGTGGTGCCGCCCTCATCGACCGCACCGATGCCAAGCAGGCCATCACCGAAATTGCCCGGCTGGGCAAACACATTCAGCAGAAGAACCACTCGGCGGTGATTTTTCCCGAGGGCACGCGTTCGGC
>JAYVAP010000317.1:0-2123 GCA_043750915.1 Spirosoma sp.
GCTGTCTTTTTCCAAAAAAGAATACATGCTCAATCTTCATTTTAAGCTTTGGGCATATTATTACAATTTGAGTGTCGTCAGTTAAAATTTAACACTACCTTGGATCGTTGTCCCGAAAGAAGATTTCGTTCACGTTTACGAGTTGAAAGACGGGAAATACGCTTTAGTGGATGTATATGAGTCCGGCGATATTCCGGGCCGGATTTTTCCGGAACTGACTATCGCCCACGACCGTATTTTCAAGTAAATAATCGCCTGGGCCAATCATTACACTGTCGGTGACCCGTCCAAACCACGGCCCAACAAATTATAACATCCCTTTCACGTCCAGTACGTTCACCTTGTTTTGCTCGGCCTGTTGCAGGGTTTCGGGCGCATAATCCGACAGGCGGACATTTTCGGCCATTCGTTTGATAACGTGCTGCGCCACATAGCGGTCGAGGTGTTTGTTGGCCAGCCCGTAGCTGAAAAACATCGATACCCGTTCGCCCTGCTGCTCACGAAAAAGAAAGTTGGGCAGGCGATTTTCCAGGCCCACGTGCAGGGGCAGGTTGGTCAATCCTTTCAGCCGACGGGCGTTGCCGCTGTGCAGCGTACGCAAATCCCAGAGCACCACATCGCCCGCGCGGGTGTCGGCAAACACGTCGGTGCCACCGTTGGCGCGGTGACTGCCCGCCTTGAACCGAATGCCCCCGCTGTAGGCATCATGGTCCTGCAAATACACCCCAAAGCGAATCATCCGGTAGGCATCGTCCCAGTCGGCACCCTGGCCAAACTGGTGCCGGTCGATATTATCGCGGTGAAATCCGCGCGTGCCCGTGCCAATCTGATAGGTACTGTCGGCAAAGTAGGTAGGTACATCGCCCAGAATTTCGGTGGCGATGGCTACAATACGCGCATCGTAGATAACCCAGCCAAGACCGTCTTTGCTCAGCAAATCACCCTTCACCGAAGCGGCCTGTTTCACCTGTGCCACCAGACCAAGTGACTGCTGCCGGTTGCGGTGTTCGTAGGCCGACTGGCGGAGCTGAGCCACTTCGTCGGGCGTGAAAACATCACGGACAACAAGATACCCCTGCTGTGCAAATTGCGTTTGACGGTCCATGCGGTTCTGGCTTTGTTTTTATGGGTTTGTTAATTACCCGGCGGCTATCCGGCGGGCACCGTCTGAACAATCAGGCGAGCTGTTTTGTGCCGTTGTCTACCGTTTCCACCGTTACTACCCGCGCCATATCGTCCCAAAACGACGGGTAAGATTTGGCCACTACGCCCGGCTCGCCAATGATGATTTCGCGCTGCATTGCCACCGGTGCAAAAGCCATTGCCATCCGATGGTCGTCGTAGGTATCGATCACTGGCACACCAATTTCCGGACGGCTTTGCTGGGCAGTGGGTTGTACGATGTATTGGGCATTTCTGGTCACTTCCACCAATTCGGCCCCAATCTTCCGGAGTTCGGTCTGAAGGGCCAGCACCCGGTCGGTTTCCTTGATTTTTAGGCTTTCGATGCCCGTCAGCGTCAGCGAAATGCCGGTTACGGCCGCGCAAACGGCCACCGTCTGTGCCAGATCGGGGCAGTCAGTGAAATCCCGCGTCAGTGCCGGTTCGGCGGGGCCTTTGGTCAGCAAAACGCCCCGCTCCGTGAATGTGCTGGCCACCCCCATCGGGCGCATCATGTCGGCAATGGCACTGTCGCCCTGCAACGAATGGGCCTTCAATCCCAGCAGTTCGATCTGGGTGGCTGCGTCGCTGGCCAACGCCACCACACTATACCAGTAACTTGCCCCTGACCAGTCGGACTCGATCCGGTAGGGCTTCGGCGCATAGGGTGTGGGCGAAACGGTAATTGTTTTTTCGGCCCAGTCAGCCCGAACATCGGCGCCGAAATAGGTCATCTGGGCCATTGTCATCTCAATGTAGGGCCGCGACCCAACCGGGCCGGTCAGGCAGAGCACCAGCCCGCCGGGCAGCCGGGGCGCAATCATCAGCAGGGCCGAAATATACTGGCTGCTTACGTCGCCCCGGATGCTCAGCCGGTGCTGGCCGGATGCCCGGAAACCATTTAGCCGCAGGGGCGGAAAACCATCGTTTTTCAGGTAGGTAATGTCGGCACCCAGCAAACG
>JAYVAP010000318.1:0-2204 GCA_043750915.1 Spirosoma sp.
CGATCTCCCGCCCTCAAAGACAGCTACACCTACACGTCCCTAACGGTGAGCTACACATTTTATAAGATTGTTTGTCCGTGAGCGGGGAGTGACAAATGAGCAAAATGGGAATAACTCATCTGCCAATGTGCATTGCAAGGCTTTCTCTGCGTACTTTTGACCGCTTAATTTATATCATGCGGATCAGTGAGGATTGACTGGACTTTGTTCATGCGAATAGCGGGTATTGCGGGGGCCTTGTTGGTGGCAGGACTGAACATGGCCTCATCGCAGGTCATAGTCAGCAATTCAGATGAGCCAACGGTGTATGGCTATTGCCAGCAGTTTCAGACGGTATATACCCAAATTCGGGAGCAGCGCATTGCACCCGACTCCGCCAAAATCCTCTTCAGTGCTATCATGCACGGGCTGCAGGCCCGGTTCAGGAGTTTGGAAAGCCACCGGGTCGACTCGCTCCAGCGCGACAGCCTGCGCCGTACCGGCCATTACTTCTCTTTCCCGCTGCGGGGCTACACCAACAGTGCCATTGGCGGCACCCACGGTGAAGGCTACCGCGATAAAGGCTTCGACCTGTTCGATTATGCCGTGCGGGGCAGTCATCCGGCCCAGGACATTTTCGTTGCCGACCGCAACCAGAACAGTCTCGACGACCGCACGAGCCAACCCGTCGATGTGTTATCGATGAGTAACGGCCTGATACTGTCCATTGAAACAGACTGGAAATCAGGCTCTAACTACCGGGGTGGCAACTGGATTTGGGTCTATGATCCAACCCTGCACGGCCTTTTCTACTACGCCCACAACAGTGCCGTTGAGGTAAGGCCGGGGCAGTGGGTGCAAACGGGGCAGAAACTCGGCGAGACCGGCCGCACCGGTTTCAACGCCTACAAACCCCGCTCGCCCACGCACCTACACCTGATGTACCTCCAAATTCAGCCCAACGGCCTGCCCCAGCCCCTGAACACCTACCCCTGGCTTCTGACAGCCAGGAAGTTATAAGCTAAAAAATCACGCTTCCCGAACCAGGTTTACCCCGGTTACCAGAAAAATCATGCCCACCACGAACGGGGCAGCCGACTCGCCCTTGTTGATGCTGAGACCCAGCACGGGCTTGCCGTCGGACAGGAACGCCACCAGCGCAAACAGGACAACGACAACGCCGAGGATGGTGAGCGATGCGCCAAAAAAACGCCGGAAATTTGTTTTGTTCTCCATGAATTCAGTTAAACAGATTTTACTTCATTATTGATTGATACGGAAAGGCTTGATTCTGCCCCGGTTTTCACCACCGTCAGGCCACGTTGCTGTCCCTGCGCAACCAGAAACGGGAACGCTTCGGTCAGTTTATTGGGGATAATACCGTCCAGAATGGCTTCGCGCATAAGCGTTTTGAGTTCGCCCACTTCCTTCGACGGGGGCAGGCCAAAGGTTTCCATTATCAGTTCGCCCGTAATCACCGGCTGAAAATTACGCAGTTTGTCGCGGTCTTCCAGGTCGTGCAGTTTGCGCTCCACCCGGTCGAAGTTACGGAGATGTTTCTGCACTTTCTCGTAGTTTTTCGAGGTGATGTCGGCGCGGCAGAGGGCCATCAACCCGTCGAGGTCATCGCCCGCATCGACCAGCAGCCGGCGCAGGGCCGAGTCGGTGATCTGCTCCCTGGTCAGGGCAATGGGCCGCAGGTGCAGCCGCACGAGTTTCTGTACGAAGCGCATGTGCTCATTTTGGGGCAGTTTCATGGTTCGGAACAGACCCGGCACCCAACGGGCACCCATATCCTCGTGCCCATGAAACGACCAGCCCACCCGCTGGTCGAAGCGTTTGGTAGCCGGTTTGGCAATGTCGTGGAGCAGGGCCGCCCAGCGCAGCCACAGTTCATTTTCGGCGTTTGCCGGGACCGCATCCGCCCCGTTGCGGCTGGCCACGTTATCGAGCACCTGCAGGGTGTGGTAAAAATTATCTTTGTGGCCCTTTCCCTCAATGGTTTCCACGCCCTTGAGCGCAATCAGCTCGGGGAAAATACGCTCCAGCAGACCCGCGTGATAGAGCAACTTGAACCCATAAGACGGCGTGGACGACAGGATAATCTTGTTCAACTCGTCGGTTACGCGCTCCCGCGATACAATGCCAATGCGTTCGTTCATTCGCACGATGGCATCGAAGGTGTCGGGTTCGATATCGAAATTCAGTTGGGCGGCAAACCGGAT
>JAYVAP010000319.1:0-3346 GCA_043750915.1 Spirosoma sp.
GATTTCGGTGCGGACGAACTATACCGGCGCGAACCCCGATATTGTGGAGTCGCAGATTACCGAACCCATCGAGAAATCGCTCAACAGCATCGAAGGTATTCGCACCATCACGTCGAGCAGTGCGCTGGGGGTGAGCACAATAACGGTCGAATTTAACCTCGATGCCAACCTGGAGCAGGCCGCCAACGATGTGCGCGACAAGGTGGCACAGGCGCAGCGGCTGCTACCCCAGGACATCGACGGGCCGCCGGTGGTGACCAAGGCCGATGCCAACTCCGACCCGATTATTTTTATGACCGTTCAGAGCACCACGCGCAACCCGACGCAACTGTCGGACTACGCCGAAAACGTGCTTCAGGAGCGGCTCCAGACCATTCCGGGTGTAAGCCAGGCCACCATTTACGGCCTGAAACGCCAGGCGATGCGGCTCTGGATCGACCCCATCAAACTATCGGCCTATCGCCTGACAACCCAGGATATTCAGGCCGCCCTAACGGCCCAGAATGTGGAATTGCCCGGCGGAAAGGTATATGGCAACGCCACCGAGCTGACCGTGAAAGCGGTGGGTCGACTAACCACGGAGGATGATTTCAACAACCTGATTCTGCGCCAGACCAACAGCCAGATGGTTCGGTTCAAAGACATTGGCTATGCCACGCTGGGGGCCGAAAACGAAGAAACAATTTCTAAACAAAACGGCTCTGTTGGTGTAATTCTGGTGCTCATTCCGCAGCCGGGTGCCAACTATGTCAGCATCGCCGACGAATTTTACAAACGTTTCGATCAGCTGAAAAAAGACCTACCCGCCGATATTATCGTCAGCATTGGCATCGACCGCAGCATTTTCATCCGCCGGGCCATTGAGGAAGTAGGCGAAACACTCCTGATCTCGTTTGTGCTGGTGGTGCTGGTCATCTACCTGTTTTTTCGGAACTGGCTTATTGCCTTCCGGCCGCTGATCGACATTCCGGTGTCGCTCATCGGGGCATTTTTCATTATGTACATTGCCGATTTCAGCATCAACGTGCTTACCCTGCTGGCCATTGTGCTGGCAACGGGCTTAGTGGTCGACGATGGCATTGTGGTAACGGAGAATATTTTCAAGAAAATTGAAGCGGGCATGGCCCCCGAGCAGGCCGCAAAAGAAGGCTCCAATGAGATTTTCTTTGCCGTTCTGGCCACCAGCATCACCCTGGCCGTGGTTTTTCTGCCCATTATTTTTCTGGAAGGGTTTGTGGGGCGGCTGTTTCGCGAGTTTGGCATTGTGGTGGCCGGGGCCGTGCTGATTTCGGCCTTTGTGTCGCTCACCCTGACACCCGTGCTGAGCGTGAAACTAACCGGCAAAGACCCGCACAAAAAATCGTGGTTCTACCAGAAAACCGAACCCTTTTTCCAGTGGATGGACAGTTCGTACCGGTCTTCGCTGAACGCGTTTATGGGTCGGCGGGGCTGGGCGTTTGTGCTGATTGGGGCGTGTCTGGCCCTTATTTTTGGGGTCGGCATGTTGCTCAAGTCCGAGCTGGCTCCGCTGGAAGACCGCAGCCGGACCCGCATCGTGATCACCTCGCCCGAGGGCACCAGTTTCGAGTCGCAATCGACTACTACCGACCGTGTGATGCAGTTTGTGCTCGACTCCATTCCCGAATCGCGGCTGGCTTTCAGCGTGGTTGCACCGGGTTTCACCGGGGCGGGAGCCGTCAACTCGTCGTTCGTGATCGTGAACATGAGCGACCCCGCCGAGCGCACCCGGTCGCAGCAGGACGTTGTTGATTACCTGACCAAAAACCTCAAAAAGTTCAGCGAAGCCCGCATGTTTGCCACCCAGGACCAGACCATTCAGGTGGGCCGGGGCGGGGGGCTGCCGGTGCAGTTCGTGATTCAGAACCTGAATTTCGAGAAACTCCGCGAGAAACTGCCCGCTTTTCTGGAAGAAGTGCAGAAAGACCCGACGTTCCTCAACTCCGACGTCGACCTGAAATTCAACAAACCCGAACTCAACATCAGCATCGACCGGGAGAAAGCCACCAACCTCGGCGTGTCGGTGCAGGATGTGGCCCAAACGCTGCAGTTAGCCCTCAGCAACCGGCGGTTGGCCTACTTCCTGATGAATGGCAAACAGTATCAGGTAATTGGCCAGGTCGACCGCGACGACCGCGACGCGCCGGTAGACCTGGGATCGCTTTATGTGCGCACCAATAATGGTCAGCTTATTCAGTTAGACAACTTGGTGAAGTTTCAGGAGGTGAGCAGCCCCCCGCAGGTCTATCACTTCAACCGCTTCAAGTCGGCGACGGTATCGGCGGGTCTGGCACCCGGCAAAACCGTTGGCGACGGGGTGGCGGCCATGCAGGCCATTGCCGCCCGCACCCTCGACGATAGTTTCCAGACGGCCCTCTCCGGCCCCTCCCGCGACTACGCCGAAAGTTCGTCCAACACGCTCTTTGCCTTCGGGCTGGCACTGATTCTGGTATACCTGATTCTGGCCGCGCAGTTCGATTCGTTCATCGACCCGTTTATTATCATGATTACGGTACCGCTGGCACTGGCGGGGGCGGTATTTTCATTGTGGATGTTTAACCAAACACTGAACATTTTTAGCCAGATCGGCATCATCATGCTGGTGGGTCTGGTAACCAAAAACGGCATATTGATTGTGGAGTTCGCCAACGAACAGCGGCTGACGGGCAAAAACAAGTTCGATGCCGCCACCGAATCGGCAGCCCTGCGCCTGCGACCCATTCTAATGACGACGCTGGTGGCAGCGTTTGGCGCGTTACCGCTGGCCCTCGCGCTGGGGTCGGCTTCCAAAAGCCGCGTTCCCCTCGGTATCGTTATTGTGGGTGGTTTGCTGTTCTCACTCGTGCTGACGCTCTACGTGGTGCCGGTTATTTATACGTATCTGTCACGCCGGAAAGACGTTACCAATCCGGGCACAGAAAACCCCTCACAGCGAACCGGACTGGACGGTCCCGGACTGGATGGTCCCGAACTCGCCACGCCGAAAACGATGGAGAAGGTAGCGGGTCAGTAAAAACTGGAAGTCATGTGCAGTAAAATTCATCACTTTGGCGCGTTACCCGGCGTTTGCCTTCGTGCTGCACACAACCGTTACGGCCACATATCCTCTGGACGTGTTGGCGATGACTACGTTGTTTTGAACGACGTATCCACCCTGTTTGAGCAGGGCGGCATTAGCCGTTGCGTTTAGGTCGACAGTAAACTGCCAGGTGGAGCGGGTGTTACTGCTAAGAAAAAAAAGTCTCCGGCAGGGTACACTGCCGGAGACTCCTGAAAAACGAACTGTTTACTTCTTCTTTGTCCGAACGCTGATGAAGGTTCCGCTGGC
>JAYVAP010000320.1:0-2065 GCA_043750915.1 Spirosoma sp.
CATCAGTTGGGCTATCGGCAGCGGGCACCCGGCGACAACAGCACCAACCCGACTTTATACAGCGGCTACATTGGCGGGGATATTTTGCGCGCCCGCTTCAATGGCACGCAATGGAACCTCGAAAGCAATGGCCGGGTGAGTTCACCGACATCAGGCCCTCTGTCTGGCTCTGGTGTGGGCCACGGGCAAGGCCCCGGCGGAGGTGAGTTTTACGGCGAAGACGACTATCCCGATAACAACGCTACCGCTACCCACGAAGAAACATTTCAAGGAGGCATGGCTGTTGTACCCGGTACAAACCAGGTGGTTGCAACAGTAATGGACCCAATCACGGTTTTTTCGGGCGGCTTTAGCTGGTTCAATAATACAGACGGTAACAGCGACAAACGGTATCAAATATACGCATCGGCTTCGGCGGGTGACGTAACCCTCGGTAAGGCTAATGGCTTGGGAATCATTTCGATAGCTTGCAACGCTGCTCCCATCCAGATTGGCAACCGGGTTTGGCGCGATACCAACAACAATGGCATTCAGGATGCGGGCGAACCTGCCCTTTCGGGTGTTGTGGTGCAACTCAAGGGCACGGGCGTACCGGCTAACACCACGGCTATTACGAACAGCAACGGCGAATACTACTTCTCTAATGCAACCGGAACCAACGCTACGGGTTTTGTTTATAGCCTGACGGGCTTAACCAGCGGAGGTAGTTATTCGCTTTGTTTTCCGGTTAGTGCGTCGGCAGGGGCTTTGACCCTGAGTACCAAACCCAACTCGGCCACCGGCACCAATGCCGATGCCATTGATGCCGATGCTAACTCGGCGGGTATTATCAGCTTTGCGCTCGGACAAGCGGGCGAAAACAACTTTAGCTACGATGCTGCCTATGCCCCGGCAGTGGTTTGCCCTACCATCACCATTTCGCCAACAACGCTGCCCAATGCTCAGGCAACCGTATTTTATAGTCAGACACTTACGGCCAGCGGAGGGCAAGCACCTTACAGTTTCTCGACTATTGGCGCGGGTTTTCCAGCAAACCTATCGCTATCGGCAAGCGGTGTTGTCAGTGGAATTCCACTCACCAGCGGGATTGTGTCGGTGACGGTACGGGTTACGGATGCCCAAAATTGCACGGCTCTTGTTCCCATCCAGATTACCATTGGAACCGGCCCGATTTGTTCACTGATGATGACCGCATCGCCCGGCACTTGTTCGGGGCCAGCCAACACCTATACCCTAAGTGGCAATATCTCTGCTACCAATGGCCCAGGCAGTCAGGTTTTGACCATTAGCGTGGGTACTATCTCCACTACGGTCACTCTAAATGGCAATGGCCCGGTAAATTATAATCTGGAAGGTTTACCCGCTTTGGGTGGCACCCGAACCGTGTCGGTTGCCAGTTCGGTTGGGGCTTGTGGCACAACGAGCCAGACCTTTACGGCTCCGGCTGCCTGTGCGGCTATGCTTGATTTGGACAAGCAGGTGAGTTTATCGAAAGCCGAAATAGGCGACGAATTGACCTACACTGTTTTTCTGGCCAACCTAACCAGCTTTGGAGCAACCAATGTGGTGGTGCAGGATGTGTTGAGTGGTGGCGTGCAGTATGTCCCCAATTCGGCAACGGTAACAGCCGGTACGTTTACCAGTACGGTAACAGGCGGAACCTGGACAGTGCCGACAATACCCGGTAACACCACCCTGATACTAACCTTTCGAGCGGTTATTACCAGCGACGGAGTGGCGTATAATACGGCCACTATTCCGGGCGATGAGGCAAAGGTTTGTACGTCCACACCCATATTGGTTTGCAAAGGAACACCCATTGCCATTCAGCTTGATGCGCCCACCGGCTACACCCGGTATCAGTGGTATTTGACCACTATCAACAGCACGACGCTTGTTTCCGATGTGACCTCAAACAGCAGCAATGCAGCCACGGCCAATAGCTATACGGCCACCTTGCCCGGCGAATATAAAGTGGTGGTTGACGAAGGCGTTCCCGGCACTTGCCCCGATTTGTCGTGCTGCCCGGTAATTATCGAAGAGACGCAAGTACCCCTTTATATGG